>NZ_KB891126.1 GCF_000373365.1 Parafrankia discariae | reverse complement strand
GCCGTTCCGGTGGCGATCCCGGTGATGATGCTCGGGCTCGCCGTCGCGGTCGGCGGCGCGCTGCTCGTCGTCACCCGGTACCGTCACGAACTCGCCGGTGGCCGCCCGCCCGAGGAGGCTGCGGGCAACGCGCTGCGAACCGCCGGATCGGTCGTGATCCTCGCGGACCTGATGACCGCGGGCGCGCTCGCGGCACTGTCGGTCGCCCGCGTCCCGGCACTGACCACGATCGGTCTGGCGTCCGCCGGCATCGTCATGATCTCCGCGCTGGGCCTGCTCACGCTGCTGCCGGCCGTTCTCGGCCTCGCCGGGAGCCGGGTCACCGCGCGAAGCACCACCCGGGTCCCCGGCGGCGCGGCCGGGCAGCGGCGCGAGCTGGGGGGCCGGTGGGAGCGGTGCCGCGGGTGGGAGCGGGGGGGCCGGTTCGTCGTGCGGCGGCGGCTGCCGGCCCTCCTCCTCTCGCTCGCCGCCCTCGGCGCCCTCGCGGCGCCGGTGGCCGGCCTGCGCCCGCGGCCGCCCGGCGACGCCACGCCCGTGCCCGAAGGTACCCAGCGTCGCGCCTACGACCAGCTCGCCGCGGGCTTCGGCGCCGGCTTCAACGGCCCGCTGCTGCTCGTGGTGGACGCGACGGCCAGCGCCGACCCCACCACCGCCGCCGACCGGGTCCGGGCGGCGGTCGCCGCCCTGCGGGACGTCGCCCTGGTGACCGAACCACGCTTCGGCACCACCGGCGACCTCGCGACCATGACCGTGATCCCCGTCGGCGGGCCGGGCGATCAGAGCACCGCGGACCTCGTACGCCGCATTCGCGCCCAGGCCGGCGCGCTCGCCGTCACCACGGGCACGCAGGTCCAGGTCACCGGGCGGACGGCGATCGACCTGGACGTCTCATGGCGGCTCGCCGGAGTCCTGCCGCTCTACCTCATCGTGCTCGGCGCGCTGGCGCTCGCGGTGCTCGCGGTGGCCTCGCGCAGTGTCCTCGTGCCGTTGGCGGGCGTCCTGAGCACCGGTCTCAGCGCCGCGGCGACCCTCGGCACCGCGGTCGCCGTGTTCCAGTGGGGATGGCTCGGCGGCGGCCCGGGGGCCGATCGGAACGGTCCGGTGGCAGCCGTCCTGCCGATCCTGGTGATCGGGCTGCTGACCGCGCTGGCCACGGGCCACGAACTACGTCTGGTGGCCCGGAGCCGGGCGGAGCTCCTCCGCGCCGACGACCCCGGCCAGGCCGTGGCGCACGGCACCGCTGACGCCGCCCGCGCCGTCACGGCGAGCACGATCATCATCGTCGTCGCGTCGGGTGCGGTCGTGGCGGCCGGCTCGGTCGCCGTGGGCGCCGTGGGCGGCCCGGGTGGCTTGGGTGGCCCGGGTGGCACGGGCGGCTTGGGCGGCTTGGGCGGCGCGGGCGGTGTTCCCGGGGTGCTCGTCGGCCCGGCCGGCCCGGTCACCGCGTCGATCGGTCTCGCGCTGGCGTTCGGGGTCGCGGTGGACGCGTTCGTCGTCCGCCTGACGCTGGGGACCGCGGTCAGGTCACTGCTCGGGCGGGCCGCCTGGTGGCTGCCGCACCTGCCGGACCGCGCACCCGCGCCCGCGGCGGTGCCCGGCCCGGCGACGACTGCCGCCCGGCACGCCGCGACGCCCGCTCCCGCTCCGGTGCCCGCGCCGGCCTCGACGGAGGCGGGGGCGGAGACGGCGGCGAAGGTGGACGCCGGGGCGTCAGCCTGAACCGGGGCCGGAACCGGAACCGGAACCGGGGACCGGGCCTGGGGTGAAACCGCGCAGTCGCAGGCTGTTGCCGACGACGAACAGCGAGCTGGCCGCCATCGCCGCCCCGGCGAGCATCGGGTTCAGCAGGCCGGCCGCGGCCAGCGGCAGCGCGGCGGCGTTGTAGACGAAGGCCCAGAACAGGTTGCCCTGAATGGTGGCGAGCGTCCGCCGGGCCAGGCGGATCGCGTCCGCGGCCGCCAGCAGATCGGCCCGGACGAGGGTCAGGTCACCGGCCTCGATCGCGACGTCCGTGCCGGTTCCCATCACCAGGCCCAGGTCCGCCTGGGCCAGCGCGGCGGCGTCGTTCACCCCGTCCCCGACCATCGCCACCACCCGGTTGCCGGCCTGCAGCCGGCGCACGACCTCGGTCTTCTCCGCCGGCAGGACCTCGGCGACCACATCCTGCGCGGCGATCCCCACCTCCGCCGCGACGATGGCCGCCACCGTGGCGTTGTCGCCGGTGAGCAGGACCGGGCGCAGGCCCAGTCCACGCAGCTCGCGGATCGCGGCGGCCGAGGTCGGCCGGACCGCGTCGGCGACGGTGAGCACGCCGCGGGCACGCCCGTCCCAGGAGACCGCGACGGCGGTGCGACCGGTGGCCTCGGCCGTGCGGGCGATCTCCGCGAGGTCCGCGGGCAGCGGTTGGGAGCACCCGTTCAGCAGCCTCGGACGGCCGACCAGCACGGCGCGGCCGGCGACCATTCCGCGCACCCCGAGGCCCTCCCTGGTGGCGAACTCGGTGACACCGGGCAGCTCCGTGGACGACCGCTCGGCCGCCGCCGCGGCCGCGCGGCTGATCGCGCGGCCCACCGGGTGCTCGGAGGCGCTCTCCAGGGCGCCCGCGAGCCGCAGCACCTCGTCCCGGTTCTCACCGGCGGCGGTGGCGACGTCCAGGAGGGTCATCTCACCGGTCGTCACCGTGCCGGTTTTGTCCAGGACGATCGTGTCGACCCGGCGGGTCGACTCCAGCACCTCGGGTCCGCGGATGAGCAGGCCCAGCTGGGCGCCCCGTCCCGTGCCGACCAGCAGCGCGGTCGGCGTGGCGAGGCCGAGCGCGCACGGGCAGGCGATGATCAGCACCGCGACGGCCGCGGTGAACGCGGTGGCCAGGCCGTCGCCGCGGCCGGCCCAGTAGCCGAAGGTGAGCGCCGAGAGCGCGATCACGATCGGGACGAAGACGGCCGCGACCCGGTCGGCGAGCCGCTGCACCGGCGCCTTGCCGCTCTGGGCCTCCTCGACGAGACGTCCGATCCGCGCGAGCTGGGTGTCCGCGCCGACCCGGGTGGCGCGCACGACGAGCCGGCCCCCCGCGTTCAGCGTGGCCCCGGTGACGTCGTCGCCGGGACGGACCTCCACCGGCACGGACTCGCCGGTGAGCATCGAGGCGTCGACGGCGGACGTGCCCTCGACGACCACCCCGTCCGTGGCGATTTTCTCCCCCGGACGGACGATGAAGAGATCACCGACACCGAGCTGATCGGCGTCGACGCGTTCCTCCCGGCCGTCGCGGAGAAGAGCGACGTCACGGGCCCCCAGGGCGAGCAGCGCGCGCAGCGCGGAGCCGGCGCTGCGCCTGGCTCGGGCCTCCAGGTACCGGCCGGTGAGGATGAACGCGGTGACGCCGGCCGCCACCTCCAGGTAGATGCTGTCCGCCCCGGCACCGCGGGTGACGGTGACACTGAAGCCGTGGGTCATCCCGGGCTCGCCGGCGTCGCCGACGAACAGCGCGTACAGCGACCATCCGAAGGCGGCGAGGGTGCCGATCGAGACGAGCGTGTCCATCGTCGTCGCGCCGTGGCGCAGGTTCGTCCACGCCGCCCGGTGGATCGGCCAGCCACCCCACACGACGACGGGCGCGGCGAGCGTCAGCGAAAGCCACTGCCAGAAGTCGAACTGCAGGGCCGGCACCATCGCCAGGAGCACCACCGGGACGGTCAACGCGACGACCACGCGCAGCCGGTCGCGCAGGGCGCGCACCCGGCCGTCGACGGCGGGGCCGCCCTCGGCCGTGCCACCCTCCGCCGGGCCGCCCTCAGTCGTGCCACCCTCAGTCGTGCCACCTTCGGCGGGGTGGTTCGCCGTGTCACGGGGACCGGGCCGCGCGGCCGGTCGGGATGGTGCCGGCGGCGGGATCGTCGCCGTGTAGCCGGCGGCCTCGACCTGGGCGACCAGCCGGTCCGCCGGCAGGCCGGCCGGAAAGCTCACCCTGGCCTTCTCGGTGGCGTAGTTGACCGTGGCCGTGACACCGTCCAGCTTGTTCAGCTTCCGTTCGACGCGAGCCGCGCAGGACGCGCAGGTCATCCCGCCGATCACCAGATCCACCTGGCGCTGGTCGGTGGCCGGTGGGCTCATCGGTTCTCCCATGGGGACGCGGGTGCGCGGGCAGGGTCAGTGCGCATGCGCGGAGGCGGGCGTCCGCGTCGGTGTCGGCGTGGGCGTGGGCCCGTCCACCGGGGCCGTCATGGTGAACTCCGCGGTCCGCACCTGTCCGGCGTGCTTGAAGTCCAGGAAGAGCCGGTAGGTACCGGGCGACGGGAACTCGGTCATGAACGACAGCGCGGGCTCGCCGGTCCCGGGCCCGGCGGTGGGATCGGTCATGCCGTCGGCAAGGCCTCCGGGCGGCTCCGTGGCGCCGCCGGTGGAGCCGTCGGAGCCGGTGGAACCATCGGAATCCGTGGAACCGTCGGCCTCACCCGGATGGACGTGCAGGTAGGCGAGATCACCCTGTCGGATCACCACGAGGTGACCGAGCGAGCCCAGGTACGGCTCGAGATCGGTGACCGGCCGGCCGGCGCGGGTGACCGTGAAGGCGAGGTCGCTCGTCCCGTCGGGGCTGGCCTGCCCGTCGAGCGCCACGGTGTACCCACCCGCGACCGTCGCGGTGCGCGACGGCGCCGGCAGCGCGGCGGGGCGCAGGTCGCCGCCCACGGTGAGGTCGGTGCCGAGCGTGATCGTGGCCGCGGTCGGCGAGCTACCGGAGGTCCCGGAGATCTCAGCGGTGTCGGGGGTGGCCGGGGCGACCGGGACACCCGGGACACTCGCCCCGCCCACGCCGGTTCCGCTGTCGGTACCGCCGGCTGTCCCGCCGCCGGTCCCCCCGTCCGGCGTGGACGCCGGCGCGAAGTCGGCGAAGACCCGGTAGACGCCGGGCGCGGGCAGCCGGAGCGGGACGCTCCACGTGCCCGCGGCGTCCCGGGTCGGATGCAGGTGCTGGTAGCCGGTGAGGTCACGCCGCACGACGATCAGGTGCAGGTCGGCGTCGTGTATCCGGGTGAAGGCGGTGAGCGGGCGGCCGTCCGAGCCGAGGACCCGGAAGGTGTACGGCTGCGAGCGGCCGGCGGGCCAGGTGAGCGTGTCGGGCACGAGCGTGTAGCCGCCCGCGGAGATCGCGAGCCCGGCCGCGGTGGGATCACCGCTGGTCACGCCAGGCACGGCGTCCGGCGTGGCGGAGCCCTCGTGCCCGTGGACGCCGGTCCCGGCCGTGCCGTTGGACTCCTCGGACGGTCCGATCGTCGTCCCGACCACATAGGAGACACCGAAGAGCACGGCCAACGCGAGACCGAAGCCGCCGATGCGGGTCAATGCGTTCATCGTCCGTCCCTTCGCGCCGGCTGGCATAAGACTCACCCAGACGTTACATACCCCTAGGGGGTATACGTCAACGCCCCGCGCGGGTCGGTGGCGCCGCTCTCACACCTTCGGACGGCGCCACGACACCGCGGCCGCCGCATGCGCACAGCTGCGTCCGGGGTCGCCAGGGGTCGTCCGGGGCCAACCGACGGAACGCCGCGACCAGCGCAAAAAGGGAACCGTCGTGTCCGGCTCGCTACTAACACAGGACGGCCAGCCGTCGGGGAACCACAATGGGTAGGTCGGACGTTCCGGGCAGTGCTGCTCGGAGAAAGGAGGGTGTTCCTTTGCTTGAGGATTCCCGGCCTTTTCCGCCGGGCAGCCTGCCAGCGCGGCTGAACCCGGCGCTGCGCCAGCAGCTTCTCTCCCTGGGAGGAGTACGCCACTACCTGCACGGCGAGATGCTGATGCGGGAGGCCGAGCCGTACGGCGAGGTGATCCTGATCCTCGACGGCTTCGTCAAGATCACCGCGAACGGAGAGGAGAACCGCCTCGCCTTCCTGGTGATCCGGTCCCGGGGCGACATCCTGGGCGAGATCAGCGCCATGGACCAGGACACCCACACCGGCACCGCGACCGCCGCCGGACCGGTCGCCGGCCGGGTGATGAGCGCGACGGCCTTCCGCTCGTTCCTCGAGCAGAATCCCCCGGCCGCGTTCGCGGTCGCCGAGACCGTCGCGAACAAGTTGCGCAACTCGATCCGGCGCCGGGTCGAGCACGTCGACGGCTCGGTCCGGGGCCGGCTCGCCCGGATTCTCATCGAGCTGGCCACACTGTGGGGGCGTGCCTCCGACCGCGGTGTTCAACTCGCCGTGGGACTGAGCCAGCCGGAGCTCGCCGCCCTGGTCGCGGCGGACGAGCGCTCGGTGAACCGGGCGCTCGCGGAGCTGCGGACCATGAAAGTCGTCGACGTCGGCTACCGGCGTGTCATCGTCCTGGACCTGGAGGGCCTGGAGCGGGTGGCGTTCGGCCACCAGGATCGACCCGACGGGGCCAGCAGCCGCAGCTGACGAGGAAGGCCGCCTATGCCAACGCTGAGATCCTGATGACCCCGGACGTGACGCCGAATGTGACCCCGGGCGTGGCGCCGGTGGGAGACGCCAGGGCGGCCCAGGTCCCGCGGGCGGCCCGGCGCCGCCCCCGGGCGTCCGAGATCGTCGCGGAGTCCATCCGCGTCCAGGTCGCCAGGGGTGAGCTTCGGCCGGGCGACCGCTTCCCGACCGAAGACGAACTCATCGAGATCTTCGGCGTCGCCCGCACGACGCTGCGCGAGGCGCTGCGCCTCCTGGAGGCCGAGGGCCTGGTCACCGTCCTGCGCGGGCGGCACGGCGGGCCGCGGGTCACCAGTCCGACCGTCGACCACATCTCCAGGGTCTTCGCCCTGCTCCTGCAGCTCGAAGGCGTCACGATGAGCGACATCCGCGAGGCGCGGGAACTCGTCGAGCCGACCCTGGCCCACACCCTCGCCCGGACCAGAACCCAGCAGGTGCTCACCGAGCTGCGGGCAGCCGTCGAGGCCGCCGCCGCGGCGGCCGACACCGACGACGGCCCGGCCTTCCTCGACGCCGCCACCACCCTGCACGCGACGATCGCCGAGCACGGGGGCAACCGGTCGCTGGGCATCTTCGCGCAGCTGCTCCACGAGGTGGCCGTCCGCTGCCACGAGGTGTCCGCGCGGGTGGCCACCGCCACGGACCGGGGGCGCGCCGTCCACTCCCACCGGCGGTTCTACCAACTCGTCGAGGCCGGCGACGCGGCGGGCGCCCGGGAGCACTGGCGGTCCCGGATGACCCGCACGAGCGCGGCGGGCTCCCCCACCGGCGACGCGGAGGACAGGGAAGACAGGGGAGATGAGCCAGACGAGCCGGTGGACGTGTTCGCCCGGCCGGCCGGGCTCCCCGGGCCGGCCCTGCTCACCGGGAGGGGCGGACGGGCGGGCGCCGTACACCCCCGCTGAAACGTCCAGCGGAGCCGCGGTCGACGGGGTCGCCGGGGTTTGCCAGGCTTGCGGGCATGGATCTGCGGATATTCGTCGAGCCCCAGCAGGGCGCCTCCTACGCACGCCAGCTAGCAATGGCCAAAGCTGCCGAGGAAGGCGGATTCGACGCCTTCTTCCGCTCCGACCACTACCTGCGGATGGGGGCGGGCAGCCCGCTGCCGGGCCCGACCGACTCCTGGGTCACGCTGGCCGGCATCGCCCGCGAGACGTCCACGATCCGCCTTGGCACCCTGGTGACGAGCGCGACCTTCCGGCTGCCCGGGCCGCTCGCCATCGCCGTCGCCCAGGTCGACGAGATGAGCGGCGGGCGAGTCGAGCTGGGTCTCGGCGCAGGCTGGTTCACCGCGGAGCACTCCGCCTACGGGATCCCGTTCCCGCCGGTCGGCGAACGGTTCGAGCGGCTCGCCGAACAGCTCGCGATCATCGAGGGGCTGTGGCGTACCCCGGAGGGCGAGACGTTCTCCCACCAGGGCACGCACTACACCCTGACCGACAGCCCGGCGCTACCCAAGCCCGTCCAGCGCCCGCATCCGCCGATCATCGTCGGGGGTCACGGGCCGCGGCGCACGCCGGCGCTCGCCGCCCGCCACGCCGCGGAGTTCAACCTCGCGTTCTCCCCACCGGACCAGGTGGCGGCGCAGTTCGAGCTGGTCCGCAAGGCCGCCGCCGCGATCGACCGGGACCCGGACGATCTCGTCTACTCGACGGCGCTCGTGGTGTGCTGCGGCCGGGACGACGCCGAGCTCAAGCACCGCGCCGAACGGATCGGGCGTGACCTCGACGAGCTGCGCGAGAACGGTCTCGCCGGCACCCCGGCCGAGGTGGTCGAGAAGCTCGCCGCCTACGGCCCGGACGGCGCCGGGGCGAGCCGGGTGTACCTGCAGGTCCTCGATCTGGACGACCTCGACCACGTTGCGCTGCTCTCCGCCGAGGTGCTCCCCGAGGTCTGACCGCCTGGCCCGGGTCAGACCTGGCTTCGCACTGGTCTGGCCCGGGCTACGCGCTGGCCGGGCTACGCGCTGGCCCGGCCCGCCGACTCGGTGGCGAGCTCGCTCGCGAACCACTCGATGGTCCGGACCAGCCCGTCACGCACGTCGACGACCGGCTCCCAGCCGAGCTGCTGCCGGGCAAGGGTGATGTCCGGCCGGCGGACCATCGGGTCGTCGCCGGGACGCGGCACGAACGTGATCGGCGCGTCTGAGCCGATCAGCTCCATCACCAGACGCGCCGTGTCGATGATCGTCATCTCATGCGGGTTGCCGAGGTTCACCGGGCCGGGCAGGCCGCTGCGCAGCATCCGCACGATGCCCTCGACGAGATCATCCACGTAGCAGACCGAGCGGGTCTGCATCCCGTCACCGGCAACGGTCACCGGCTCGCCGCGCAGCGCCTGGGAGACGAACGCGGGGATCGCGCGGCCGTCGTCGGTGCGCATCCGCGGCCCGTAGGTGTTGAAGATCCGGATGATCGCCGTGTCGAGTCCGTGCCGATTCCGGTAGGCGGTGGTCAGCGCCTCGGCGAAACGCTTGGCCTCGTCGTACATGCTGCGCGGGCCGATCGGGTTGACGTGCCCCCAGTACGACTCCTCCTGGGGGTGCACCAGCGGATCCCCGTAGACCTCGGAGGTGGACGCCAGCAGGAAGCGGGCGCCCTTCGCCCGCGCGAGGTCGAGCGTGTTGAGCGTGCCGTGCGCGCCCGCCTTCAAGGTCTCGATCGGATACCGCGCGTAGTCGAGAGGCGACGCCGGTGACGCGAACTCCAGGACGGCGTCGACCGCCCCGGCCACCTCGACCCGCTCGGCGACGTCCTGTTCGAGGAGCTCGAATCCTGGCCGGTCGAGGAGATGCTCGACATTGCTCTTCCGCCCGGTGAGAAAGTTGTCGATGCACACAACCTCCTCGCCATCCAGGAGCAGCCGATCACACAGATGGCTGCCCAGGAAACCCGCGCCTCCCGCGACGACGACACGCATAGCCGAAAACCCCCAGCACTGGCAGCTCAACGAATACCGACGAAAGAACATCCACCACCGATGTGGGCGGTGGCCTATCCCGCTGCCGCTAGGGCCGGCGGATCTCGTGGCGCGCGATCGCCTTGAGGTAGACCTCCTCGCGGCGCTCGGCGATCCGAGCCGGATCCAACTCCGCGGTGCCCACCCGGCCACGCAGGCCGACGGTGGCCGCGTGGTCCTGGTCGGTCAGGAACGGCTCGAGGGCGTCCGCCATCGCGTCCGGGTCTTCCGGCGGCACGACGGTGCCGCCCTTCCAGCGATCGACCCAGGTCGCGACGCCGGTCGTGGCGGTGGCGACCACCGGACGAGCCGCGGCCATCCCCTCCAGGCCCGCGATGGAGAAGCTCTCGAACCGGCTAGGCACGACGACCGCCCGACCCTCCCCGTAGAGCGCCGGAAGCTCCGTACGGGAGACATGACCCTCGAACCGGACCGGAACACCCAGCTCCGCGGCCTTCCGCTCGAGCCATGTCCCGGTCTCGACGCCTTCGATCCGGCCGGACGACTGCCCAACGAAGATCAGCTTGGTCTCGACTCCCCTCGTCAGCAGCCGGGACGCGGCCTCGACGAGCACGTCCAGCCCCTTACGCCACTCCAGTCGGCCGACCACGACCAGGTTCGGACCGGTGTGCTCGGCCGTGGGGACGCTGGTGAAGGGCGTGTTGTCGAAGGGGTACGGAATGACGTCGACGTCGGTGTCCGGCCGCAGCCAGTCGAGCTCGTGCAGCGTGTCGACGAGCAGCTGGGACGGCGAGGTCCGCGCGTCCGCGCGCAGCGCCGAGAAACGGTCGATGCGGTCGGCCAGCTCCCCCTTGCGGCTCAGGTCGGGATCGCGCAGGCGGACGTCCATCATCGTCGGGGTGTGCAGGTGGATCACCAGCGGCGTACGCCGGCCGAGCGCCGTGAACAGGCCTCGTGTCTCGCCGTCCTGTGTCTCGATGACATCCGGGTTGATCCCGCTCTGACGGAGCCAGAAGCCGTACGACACCGCCAGCGAGGCCCGCAGCGACAAGGAGTCACGCGGATGATCCCGGCCGTTGACCAGCTTCGCGGCCGGCCCCAGGTATCGGGTGACAGGTGCGCGCAACAGCGGACGGCGGTGAACGTGAACGCCATCGAACACATCGTCGCGGATACGACGGCCCTGGGTGCACAGCACATGAACCTCGTGGCCGCGCCGAACCAGTGCGTGAGCGATGTCGTGCGTGTAGACGCCAGCGCCATCCCAGATGATCGGTGGGTACTGCTCGCACAGGAAAGCGATCCGCATGCACAACTCCAGGCGACCGACAGGCCAGGTAACTCCGGGCGGCTCATAGTAGTACCGACGCTCCACCTACCAGCAGTCCACCCGCCGCAACCACCTAATACGGCCACTGTCGACGATCACGATTGACGCAACAGGACCCTTACGTTAGGGGAAATTACCTCTACAAGGCTGTAGAACTTTGCCCGGCGTTCCAGGGAATTCCCCCGCCAACATTCCGGCGAGGACCGCGGATCGCCCTTACGGGCACAGCGAGAACCGAACCCGATTCCCACCGTGACCACCCTGGATCGATCACCCATCGACTGCTCAGCACAGCTGCCCTACGGTGCCCCGGAGACAAGTGCCGGATCTCATTAAGCGCCCCTGTCGGGCCCCGTTCGACGGGCGGGTCCGATCCTGCGCGGTCCGCCGGCACAGCTGGCCTCGGCCAATCCACCACGAGCACGCCCGGGACCCGATCCGGATTCGCCCAGGGCCGCGGCCATGGCCAGCGCCGGGCTCGGCGACGACCACGGCTCCACCACTGGCTGTGGCCGCCGGTGCCGGTGCCGACGGCCACAGCCAGTGGACTACCTGGCTCGCCCCGAGTACACGGCGAACCGCCAGGCCTTGACCGCGCAGTCGACGGAGCCGAAGCCCGCCTGCCGCAGCCACCCGAGCTGGTCGTCGAGTGGAGCGCACCGGTCGTGAGCCATGCGCGCGAGCGCCCCCGCCCATTCCTCGTCGCCTGAACCTGCAGCACGGGCCCACCGCTCGTGCATCCGCTCGTACCTCTCGGTAGTCCCCTCATCGGGTCCAATGATCTGTTCCAGATTCACAAACAGACCACCGGGAGCAAGTACCGAACGGATGCCTTGGAACAGGCTCCGCTTGGCCTCGTCGTCGAGATGGTGGATCGCCAGTGCCGAGACAACCGCGTCGAAGGGACCCTCAGGCAGCGGATCGGTGAGGTCGGCGACCGTCACGCCGACCACGTGCTCCCGGAGCCGGGACACCGCACGGTCGACCATCGGGCCAGACCCATCCATCAGATGCAGCCTGGCACCGGGTACAACCCCGATCACCGCCGCGGACAGCAGGCCGGTTCCCGCGCCCAGGTCCAGCACCGCCGGATGCGCCACACCCAACTCGGCCACCAGATCTCCAACCGCCCCGTAGAGCAGATCGAAGAACGGCACCAACCGGCGACGCTGCATGTCGTACGTCTCTGGATCCCAAATCATCTCACCATATGAGATAGCAGTCTCACCCATTGGGTCAGTGTAGGCCACGGCAGACCAACTGCACAGTCGCCTGGAGCTGGTCGAAAGCCAGACAACCCTGACGCGCTCCAAGAGTTCGCACCTCGCCACCGACAAGACCACGGCTCCGACACCGACACCGCCTACCTCGACCGAGGCGACAGCCAGGGTGACCGAGGGAAATCCGGCGATCCAGTACACAGTTCGCAGACAAAACCGCCACCAGGGTCGCGGCAGCAACATCTGGCCTTGCCATTGGCCCTTGCCTTCGATGCCCCGGACAGGAGGGCGGCTTCGACCGACGAACCTCGGCGCGAAAGGACCGTGACGACACACCCGAACCGAATCCTGCAGGCTGCCTCCGAGGCCACTTCGGCGCCCACCATCCCGGCCGACCTACCATTGAGGCCACCGCGAAACCGCGCCGCCATGGACCACCCCCGAGCCGCCCAGCCGTCGCTCATTTCATCGACTTCGCCTTCCGTTGGGCCGACCATGAAGACGAGGCGCCCTGGAATCCGGGGAACAGTTTTTTGTAGCGGGCTACACGAATTCACCGAACTGTTGGCGAGACAAACCTTCTACATCCGAGTGGAGTCCCGACTCAACCCTCCGACCCTGCCTGATCCACTATCACCGGCCACGACACCGTCGACCTCCACGATCAGCCATGCCCCCGCGCCATGGTCCAGTCTCGCCACGAAGGCTGGCACCTTCTCGACAGGCACGAGAATATTTCAGACGTGGTGCGACTCACGCACTCGAACGATGCGCACGAGACCCCGTCATCCACCAGTGAATCAGTAGTGGTCATCCTCCCGGCACCCTGAGGTCACTCACTATTTTCAACTCAATGTGCAGATGTTTCGGCGCCCGGCAGACGAAACACCTCGACAGTAGCACGGTCGGCCACGTGGTCAACGCCAGGAGAAAATCACCGAAAACACCATTGCCACCATCCAGGATCTCCTCATTGATACGGAGGATTACGTGCACCGATGTGGTCTCTTCCGCCAGCCACTTGCTCGACCCGCCACACCCGCCCTATCATCGAACACACGTTCGAAACTTGACGGAGTAACAGGCAGGCGGTGACACCATGACCTCTCCTCCCGGCAAGAGACGTGACCCGTCACCACGCAGGCAACGCGCCATCGCCCACACACCCGACACCACGACCACAGCCACTACCTCGACCAGCCCAGACAACCAACCCGCACCAGGAAACGCGACTCCCACCCCGGTTGGAAGCCCGACTCCACACTCCTCCGACACAGGACAAACCTCGTCGGTGACGCACGGTGCGCGCCTCACCCGGGAAGCATGCGACACGAAGGCAAGTGAGCTGTTCGGAGAGATCTCCCGGGTCGTCCACACGATCGCCGCCGGCCACGCGGACCTACTGACCCTGCTGGCCCAGTTCGCCGCCCTCCGGCTCTCACCCGACACCGAACACCCACCCGGTGCCGACGCGTTCGCGCCCGAGGAAATAGCCGCCGCGATGGCGATCTCACCTCAGTCAGCGTCTGCCCAACTGGCGTTCGCCCGCACCGTCACCCGGCGCCTCCCCAACGCGGTCCACGCCCTCCGGGCAGGAGTCCTCGATCTCCAACGGCTACGGTCCCTGGAGAAGGCGGTACACCCACTCGACGACCGCACCGCAGCCACGGTCGAGACACAGGTGCTCGCCGGCGGAGCGAGAACGAATCGGCGTGCCTTCGCCGACGTCTGCAAACGCACCGTCACCAGAATCGACCCCGAAGGGTCGGCAGACCGAGCGCAGACTCGCAGGAAAGACCGACGGGTACGGATCAGCCCTGACGACGACGGAACCAGCACGCTCGCAGCCGTCCTTCCCGCGGAAGACGCCGAGGCCTGCTACCAGCGGATCAACCAGACTGCCCGCTCTCTCGGCGACAACCGACCCGAGGGTGACGACCGAACCGACGACCAGATTCGCGCCGACGTACTGGTCGACCTGCTCACCGGCCGCGTCAGCCACGCCACGCCGACGCCGTGCGATATTCAAGTAGTCGTACCCGTCACAACCCTGATGGGCCTGTCCAACGACCCCGGCGAGATTCCGGGGCACGGCCCGATCCCCGCACGCATCGCCAGGGAGATCGCCGATCGGCCCGGCTCAACCTGGCGGCGAATCCTTACCGACCCGCAGGGACACCTGATCGAGGTCGCCGACCGGCGTCTGCCCAGCCCCGCGCAGATCCGCCACGTCCGTGCCCGCAACCAAACCTGTGTATTCACCGGCTGCACCCGACCATCACGACGCACGGAGACCGACCACACCGTTCCCTTCTCCCAGGGCGGGCCAACCCTGACCAAAAACCTCGGCCCCCTGTGCCCTCGACACCATCGGATGAAACACCTCGGCCACTGGAGAATCACACAACCGCATGAAGGGACCTTCATGTGGTTCAGCCCTCTCGGGCGAACCAGCACCACCAAGCCACACACCTATCTTGAAACCGATATCTCAACCAGGGCAGAAAAAGATCCTGGCTGACGGGTGCCTCTCGAACAAGGGCCGGTCTGGCCCAGCGTAGGCCATCCTGCTTGGCGTCAGGCAGGATGAGGGTGGAACCTGCGCCGGAGAGAACCGGGCCACGGAGGAATCGAGGGAGTCAGCGAACGTGAGGAACACAACCGCACCGCCGGAGCTCGCGAGCCGAGTCGGATCCGTCCAGACCTCTCCGGTGCGTGAGATTCTCGCGTTGACGGAACGACCGGAAGTGATCTCCTTCGCCGGTGGCCTGCCTGCGCCCGAGCTCTTCGACGGGGAGGGCATCCGGGCCGCCTACGACCGGGTGCTGAGCGAGGATCCGCGACGGGTGTTGCAGTACTCGTCGACGGAGGGCAGTCCGTTGCTACGCGAGACGATCGCCGCACGGCTGGCCGGGCGGGGCCTGCCCACTCACGCCGACGACCTTCTGATCACGACAGGTTCACAGCAGGCGCTGACCCTCCTTGTCACCGCGCTCCTCGAACCTGGCGACGCCGTCATTGTGGAGGATCCGACCTACCTGGCGGTGCTGCAGTCGTTCGGTTACGCCGGTGCACGGGTCTGCCCGGTCACCACCGACGAGCACGGCATCGTCCCCGACGCGCTCGCGGAGGTCGCGGCCCGCGAGAGGCCGAAGCTGATCTATCTCGTCCCGAACTTCCAGAATCCAACCGGCCGGACGGTGCCCGCGGAACGCCGGTCCGCGATCGCACGGATCTCGGCCGAGAGCGGCTTCTGGATCGTCGAGGACGACCCGTACGGTGAGCTGCGGTTCGAGGGCGCCCCCGTGCCATGGATCGCGTCGATCGAGGACGCGGCGGACCGCACGATCCTGCTGGGGAGCTTCTCGAAAACGATGGCCCCGGGGATGCGTCTCGGATGGCTGCGGGCGCCGGAAGCACTACGCCGCGCTTGCGTAATCGCCAAGCAGGCCGCGGACCTGCACACCTCGACGATCGACCAGGCGGCTGCCGCCCGATATCTGACTGACAGTGACCTGGACACGCATATCGCCAAAGTCTGCGCCGCCTATCGACCGAGGCGTGACGCCCTCCTGGCCGGGCTTCCCCGAGCACTGCCGGCGGGCAGTACGTGGAACCGACCGGAGGGCGGGATGTTCGTCTGGGCCAGGCTGCCCGATGGCTATGACGCCGGGGCCCTGCTCCCGGCTGCGGTCAGGAGCCAGGTGGCCTACGTTCCCGGAGCGCCGTTCTACGCCGGGCCGGCGGATGTCGCGACGCTGCGCTTGTCCTTCACCACGCACAGCCCGGCGGAGATCGCGGAAGGGATGACCAGGTTGGCCGAAGCACTCCGTTGAAGACGGTCAGTCGCTGGGCATGCCCCGGCGTCCCTGGCGGCGGCCACCGACGGCTACCGCGCCAGGACGGCAGATTCAGGGCGAGAGTGGTGGGGTGGTTGTGGGAGCCGAACAGGGCGTTGAGGCTGTGCTGGCCGCGGTGGGGCCGCGGCTGCGCGCGCTGCGCAAGCAGAACGGGACTACTCTTCCCGCGCTCTCCCGCGCCACCGGGATCTCGGTCAGCACGCTGTCGCGGTTGGAGTCCGGGCAGCGCCGGCTGACTCTGGAGCTGCTGCTCCCTCTCGCGAAGGCCTACCAGGTTCCGCTCGACGAGCTCGTCGGCACGCCGCCGACGGGCGACCCACGGGTGCTCCCGCGGCCGGTCGAGCGCAACGGAATGACCGTCGTACCGCTGACGAGGCGTCCAGGCGGGCTGCGGTCATTCAAAATGATCTTTCCGCCCGGCTGGCCGACCTGTGCGAGGGAACCGCAGACGCACGAGGGCTACGAATGGATCTACGTGTTGTCCGGCCGGCTGCACCTGCTTCTGGGCGACCGGGAAGTCATCCTGACCGCAGGCGAGGTCGCCGAGTTCGACACACACGTCCCGCACGCGTTCAGCAATCCGGGCCCGGAGCCGGTTGAGGCCATCAGCCTGTTCGGCCCGCAGGGGGAACGCCTGCACGTGCGTGCCCGTCCGGCGGGATCCCGCACATGAGACGGCGGGTTGAGCCGCGGACGGGCTCAACCCGCCGCGACCGGGCGGTACAGGCGGGCGTAGGCGCCACCGTCGGCGAGCAACTCACCGTGGGTGCCGTCCTCGACCACCCGGCCGTGGTCCATGACGTAGATGCGGTCGGCGTCGATCACGGTGGAGAGCCGGTGCGCGATGACCAGGCAGGTCCGGCCGACCGCGAGCCGGTCGAGCGCGGCACGGACGGCCGCCTCGGAGACGGTGTCCAGCGCCGAGGTGGCCTCGTCGAGGATCAGCACCCGGGGCGACTGCAGCAGGACACGGGCGATGGCGAGCCGCTGGCGCTCGCCGCCGGAGAGCCGGTAGCCGCGGGCGCCGACACGGGTGCGCAGCCCGTCCGGCAGCCGGTCGAGCAGCGCCGAGAGATTGGCCGCGTCGAGCGCCTCGCGCAGTTCGTCGTCGGTGGCGTCGAGCCGTCCGTAGCGCAGGTTCGCCGCGATGGTGTCGTGAAACAGGTGCGGATCCTGGGGAACGACCCCGATCAGCGAATGCAGTTCGGATGACGGGATCTCGTCCAGGGCCACGCCGCCAAGCCGGATGGCGCCGTGCTGGGGACGGTGGATGCCGCTGGCGATGTAGGTGATGGTCGTCTTGCCGGCGCCGCTGGCCCCGACGACCGCGGTCGTCGACCCTGGCGCGACCCGCAGGGTGACACCGCGCAGGTTCCATGCCGCGTCGTCGCCGTCCAGGGTGGTGGTGGCGATGTCATAGGAGAACCAGATGTCGTCAAGGGTGAGATCCGGCGCCGACGCGGCGGGGACCCGCGGAGAGTCCGCGATTACCGCAGGGCCCGCGGTGTCCGCCGGGAGGTCGAGCAGGGCGAAGATCCGACGGAACGACGCGCCGGCGCTGGAGAGCTCGGAACGGAGCTCGACGGCGGAGGCGAGCGGGCCGAAGGAGACGAGGAGCGCCCCACCGAGCGCGGCGACGGTACCGAGCGAGGTGTGTCCGGTGGAGACCAGCCAGGCGCCGAGGGTGACGACCACCGTCATCGTCATGACGATGCCGAGGTTCACGACGAGGCGAACCCGCGAGGTCAGCTGGGCCTGCTCGCGGCTGGCGTCCAGCAGTTCGGCGGCGGCGGCGTCGAAGCGGTCGCATTCGTGGTCCGCCCGGTCGAACAGCCGGACGTGCAGCGCGCCCGAGACCGAGGAGGTGTCCGCCACCTGGGCCATGAGCTGGCCGTCGAGCTCTCGCTGACGGTGGGAGATGCCGGCGAGACGGCGACGACCGGATTTCATGATCAGGAGTGTGGCGGGGGCGAAGACCATGACGGCCAGGCTGAGCCGCCAGTCCAGCACGAAGACGACGGCGGTACCGACGGCGATGTCCGCCACCCGGCAGATCACCGCCTGGACAACGGCGGAGACCGCGTACTGGGCGGTGATGACGTCGGTGGACATCACCGTCATCACCTCGCCCTGCTGACTGCGGGGGAAGAAGCCGAAGGGCAGGCGTTGCAGATGGGCGTTGATCGCCTGCCGGGTCCGCACTGTGATCACGGCGCCGAGTCGGGCGATGAGTGCCATTCGGGTGGCAAGCACGGCCGACTCGAACACCAGCAGGACGCACAGGAGAAGGACCGGGACGACGAGGTCGCCGACCTGTCCGGTGGGCAGGGAGTCGTCGATGAGGTGGCGCAGCAGGAACGGGCCGGCCGCGACCGCGACCGAACCGATGACCGACAGGCCGACCAGGGCGGTGATCACCCGCCCCTGGTCGGCGAAGAAGCGCAGGCTGCGGGCGGACTCGTCGACGCCGGTCAGTTTCGCCACCACCCGGGCGTGCAGGCGGGTCACCCTGGTCGACGGGACGTCCACCGGCCCGCCCGGCGGGCGGGGGCCGGGCATGGACTCAGGTATCACGCCGAGAGAGACTATGCCGCCCTCTCTCGGCGAACCGCGCGGCCCGGTTACAGCTTCATCGACTCTCCGAGGCGGGCGCGCATGTCCGCGGCCAGCACCGCGACGTTCGGCTCGTTGAGCATCGTGTGGTGCTCGCCGGGGACGGTGACGATGGTCGAGTCACCGGTCAGGTGCGTGGGCCACTCGTCCCGGCCGGACTTGGGGTTGTCCTCGGCGAGGTAGAGGATCGTCCGCCCGGCGTACGGCCGCACCCGGTACGACTGGGCGATGAACCGGGCCTGGTCGAAGAACACGTCGAACTGGGCGAGGCCGGGGTAGCGGACGAGTCCGGTCAGTGGCAGGCGGACCGCCTTGCGCAGCTTGGACGCGTTCGGCAGCGGGAACTTGTCCGGTAGCAGTCGGGTGATTCGTCCCCCGTTGCCGGGGTCGCCGCCGGGGCGGGCTCCGGCGGCGGACTGGGCCGAGCGGGGCAGCGTGGTGTCGAGCAGCAGCAGCATCCCCACCTCCTCGCCGGCGGCGGCGAGCATGTGCGCCATCTCCAGGGCGACCAGCCCGCCGAACGAGAAGCCGGCGAGGTAGTAGGGACCCGCCGGCTGGATCACGCGGAGCACGGCCAGGTGACGCCGGGCGTGGCGCTCGACGCTCCAGTCGGGGAGTGCCCGGTTCTCCATCCCCTGTGCCTGCAGGCCGTAGACCCGCTGGTCGGAGCCGAGCAGGCGGGCGAGTCCGAGGAAGTTGATGGCGAGCCCGCCCGCGCCGGCGACGCAGAACAGCGGCGGGCGGGCGCCGTCGACGTTGAGCGGGACGCAGGTCGGATGGGTCGGGATGCCTCGCTGGGCGCCCGCCACCCGGACGGCCAGCGCGGCGACTGTCGGCGCCTCCACCAGCACCGAGGTCGGCAGGGTCACGCCCAGGCGGGTGGCGATCTCGCTCAGGAGCTGCTGGGCGAGCAGCGAGTCTCCGCCGAGCTCGAGGAAGTCGTCGTCGACGCCGACCTCGTCGACTTTGAGGATCTGGGCGAACAGGTCGCACAGCGCGAACTCCCAGTGGCTGCGCCCGGTGGGACGGCGGGCCGGTGGGCGGGGCGGCGGCGCCGGCAGCGCGGGTCGGTCGATCTTGCCGCGCTCGTTGCGGGGCAGCTCGTTGAGCAGGACCACAGAGGAGGGCACCATGTAGGCGGGCAGTTTCTCCCGTAGCAGGCCGCGGATCGCCACGGTCGCCGACTTCACGGCGGTGGCGCACACGACGTAGGCGATCAGCCGCGGTGGCTCGCCCTCGACCCGCTCGGCGACGACGACGGCCTCGAGGACGTCCGGCGAGGTGAGCAGGACGGTCTCGATCTCGGCGGGCTCGACCAGGTAGCCGCGGATCTTCACCGCCGCGTCGGCGCGGCCGAGCAGTTCGATGCAGCCGTCCGGGCGCCGCCGGGCCAGATCGCCGCCGCGGTACACGACCTCGGTGGACCCCAGGTCGCCGAGGATGATCTCACCGGTGACGGTGACACCGGATACGGGCAGGCCGCCGGCCGGGCTGGCCGGGGCCTGGTCATCGGAAACCAGCGCACTGGAATCCCGTGAGCCGTCCGTCGTGGAATCACCACACAGACGTACCGGCCGAAATCGCTGCGCGGTCATCTCGGGGGCGTTCCAGTAGCCGCCGGAAAGATACCTTGACGTAACTGATATTTCGCCGGTGGCACCATCCGGCACGGGTTTGCCGTGCTCGTCCACGATCTCGATGTCCTTGCCGTCGACGGCCCATCCCGCCGGCAGCGGTCCGGCCGGAATCTCGTCGCCGGATCTGACCGGGAAGAAGGCCAGCGAGGCGGTCTCGGTCGAGCCGGACCAGTTGTAGAACGTGCACGTTGTAGGCAGTAGCGCGCGCAGGGCGGCGACGTCCCGGCCGTACACGGCCTCGCCGGAGCTGGTGACCGCGCGCAGGTCGGGCAGGGTCAGGCCGGGCCCGGCGGCACCGGTCAGCGCGCGCACCAGCGACGGGGTGAGGTGCAGCGTGGTGATGGCGCGGTCGACGAGCCAGCCGGGCATCGCGCCGATCCCGCTGGTCCGCGGGTCGAACGGGTGCAGCGTGGCGCCGCAGAGCAGCCCCCAGAACATGACCGTGATGCCGGCGGCGAACGCGGTCGGCAGCACGAGGGCGACCTGGTCGGCGGCGTTCATCCCGACCCGCTCGATGCCCGCGTCCAGGTCCTTCATCACGGTCCGGTTCCGCCAGACGACGCCCTTGGGCACGCCGGTGGAGCCGGAGCTGAACACCAGGAAGGCAGGACCGGTGGGCAGCGCCCGCCGGCCCGGCAGCAGGTCGTCGTCGGTCTCGGTGGTCGCGGCGGGTAGTTCGCCGTCGACGAGCAGGGTGCGCTCCGCCCCCCGGCCGGACCCTGGCCCGAAACCAGTCGCGGTACCGGGCGTGGAACCGGTGTCGGCCGCCTCCAGCCGGGCGGCGGCGAGCAGCTCGGTGTGCGCGCTGTCGGTCACGCAGGTGGCGACCCCCGCCAGCCGCAGGATCTGCCCCAGCCGTGCCGCGGGGAGCATCGGGTCGAGCGGCACGAACGGCCGCCCGGCCTTCAGCGCGCCCAGCATCGCGACGATCGCGGGCGCTCCCTGGCCGAGCAGGATCCCGATGTTGCCGCCGTCCCCCTCGACGACAAGCGAACGAGCCAGCGCGGATGAACGCGAGTCCAGCTCGGCATAGCTCAGTACGGTTTTCTCATCGCGTACCGCAATGTCGTTGGCACGCGCTGTGACGATCCGAGAGAACCGCCCCACGATTGTCGGGTCGGGTTCCGCGAGATTCGCCGCCAGCACGGCCAACGGATGCGTTCCGACCATGTTTCGACCCCCCAGGCCGCTCTCGCTCCGTTTCTGGATATCCGGAAGCATCGCCGATGATACGACCGGACAACTCCAACCACTCCCCCACTCGGGCTATCAGAGATCCCGGGGTGCAGACTCGTCTCCGGATATCACCATGTGACTCAGCCGGCGCTGTCGTGTCCCTGACATCCGCGACCGGCCGAGCGGACACCGGAAGGACCGTGATGACGGCACCGTCCGAGACACTCGGGCACGGCGACCGTGCCGGCGGACCCGGGACGCACCGGGTGTGGGTCGAGCTCGGCGACCGCGGCTATCCCGTCGACATCGGACCGGGCGTCCGGCGCGCGCTTCCGGAGGTCGTCGCCCGGATCGGCGCGTCCCGGGTCGTGATCGTCTCGGCCCGGCCCGAGGACGACGCGGTGCCCGACCCGGGGGTTCCGGCGCTGCGGGTCGCCGCCCGCGACGGCGAGCCGGACAAGAACCTGGCCAACGTCCAGGGGCTCTGCGAGCGGTTCGCGGCGTTCGGCCTGACCCGCACGGACGCGGTGGTGTCCTGCGGCGGCGGGACCACAACCGATGTCGTCGGCCTCGCGGCGGCGCTCTACCATCGCGGGATCGCGGTGATCCACCTTCCGACGTCGCTGCTGGCGCAGGTCGACGCGAGCGTCGGCGGCAAGACGGCGGTGAACCTGCCCGCCGGCAAGAACCTGGTCGGCGCGTACTGGCAGCCCAGCGCGGTGCTGTGCGACACCGACTACCTGGCGACGCTGCCCGCCCGCGAGCGGACGAACGGCTACGGCGAGATCGCCCGAGCGCACTTCATCGGCGCCGGCGACCTGCGGGGACGTCCGGTCGAGGAACAGATCGCGCGCAGCGTGGCGCTCAAGGCCTCGGTCGTGGCCCGCGACGAGCGCGACTCCGGCCTGCGCCACATCCTCAACTACGGCCACACCCTGGGTCACGCGCTGGAGATCGTCACCGGCTTCGAGATGCGGCACGGCGAGGGCGTCGCGGTCGGGACGGTCTTCGCCGGCCGGCTCGCCGCCGCGCTGGGTCTGATCGACGACCGGCGCGCCGACGAACACCTCGAGGTGGTCTCGCACTACGGGTTGCCGACGGCGCTGCCCGCCGGGGCCGACGCGGCGGCGCTCGTCGCCGTCATGCGGCTGGACAAGAAGTCCACGAACACCGGTGGGTCCGCGAACACCGGCCTCGCCTTCGTCCTCGACTCCGCGGACGGCCCTCGGCTCGTGCCCGACGTCCCGGCCGATCTGGTGGTCGCGACGCTGGGCACGATGGATCGCGAGGCGGCATGACCGGCCCGGGTCGAAGGTCCGCGACGCTGGCCGAACCGGATCCGGCCCGGCGGGAGCCGACACGACCCCGGGAGATCACCGGAACGACCCGGCTGTACGCCGTCGTCGGTGACCCGGTCGAGCAGGTCCAGGCGCCGATGCTGGTGAATCCGGTGTTCACCGAGGCGGGCCTGGACGCCGTGCTGGTGCCCGTGCACGCCCGTCCGCGTGACTTCCCGACCGTGCTGGCCGGGCTGTGCGCCATGGCCAATCTGGATGGCATCCTGATCACGATCCCGCACAAGGTCGCCGCGGCGGAGCTGGCGGACGTCCGCTCCCCCGCGGCGCGGATCAGCGGCAGCGCGAACGCCCTGCGCCGCGAGCCGGACGGGCGGTGGCTGGCCGACAACTTCGACGGTGCCGGTTTCGTCCGCGGTCTGGCCCGCGCGGGGCATCGCGTGGCGGGGGCCAGGGTCCACCTGGCCGGTGCGGGCGGGGCCGGCAGCGCGATCGCGGTGGCACTGCTCGAGGCCGGCTGCGCGGACCTGGCCCTCCACGATCCCGACACCGCCCGTTCGGGCGAGCTGCTGGGACGGCTGGAGCCGCCCTGGCCCGGTCGGGCGAGTGCGGCGGCGGCCACGCCGGCCCGGGAGGTCGATCTGATCGTGAACGCCACCCCGCTCGGGCTGCGCCCGGCCGACCCGCTGCCGTTCGACCCCGCGGCGCTGCCGGCGGGCTGCGTCGTGGCGGACATCATCATGAAGCCGGCGCGTACCCGGCTGCTGCGGGCGGCGGCCGAGCGCGGCCTGCCCACCCATCCGGGTATCCACATGCTGGCCGAGCAGGTCGACCTGTACCGCGCCTTCTTCGGCCTGCCGGACACGCGGTGAGCCCCGTCGACGTGGCCGGCCCGGCCGGCCACGCCGGCGCGATCGGACATCTCGGCATCGACGTCGGTGGCACCAAGGTCGCGCTGCGGCTGGTGCCGGTCGGCGGTGCGCCCCGCGAGGCGAGCTTCCGGTGGTCGACGGGCGTGCCGGCCGAGACCGACCTGCGCGACCTCGGGGCGGGCGTGGCGGCGCTGCTCGGCGAGTGGGGCGGACGGCTGGTCGGCGTCGGCGTCGCGATGCCGGCCACGGTCGACCCGTCCGGTCGGGTCAGTACCTGGCCGAGCCGACCGTCGTGGACGGGTCTGGACCTCGGGCGGGCGGTGCGGGAGCTCGCCATGGGCGCGCCGGTGGCGCTCGGCGACGACGGCGACCTCGCCGCACTCGCCGAAGCGGACCATGCCGACAGCGCGAACCTGATCTACGTGGGGGTCGGCACGGGCATCGGCGGTGGCATCGTGCTCGACGGCCGGCTCTGCCCCGGCACCGCACGCGGCTCGTGCGAGATCGGCCATCTCATCGTGGCGCTGGACGGGCCGCGGTGCCGGTGCGGGCGGGACGGCTGCCTGCAGGCCCTCGCCTCCGGACCGGCCACGCTGCGCCGGGCCACCGAGCTACGCGCCGCCACCCGACCGGACGGCACCACCCGACCGCACGCGCCCGACGAACCGCACGCGCCAGGCGAACCGGGCGCGGCTGCCGAACCCGCGGCTGCCGAACCTGTGACTGCCGAGCCTGTGACTGCCGAGGTGACCTATCCGGAGCTGCGCGAGGCCTGGTTGGCGGGTGCGGGCTGGGCCCGCGCCGCGGTCGGGGCCACAGCGCGCGCGATCGCGGGCACGCTGGTCGGGCTGACCGAGCTGGTGCGGCCGGATCTCGCGGTGGTCGGCGGCGGCTTCGCGGACGGGCTACCCGGGTTCGTCGACACGATCACCGAACAGGCCCGGACGATGGCCCGACCGGGCCATCCGCCGGTGTCCGTCCGGGCGGCGGCGCTGGGCGGCCTGTCCTCGCTGGCGGGCGCGGTGATCCTCGCCCGGCACGCCGAGGCGGAACGCGGCGACGACCGCGACCGGGCCGGCTGACACCGCGACAGCCGCCACGGCTCCGGCTCCGGGCGCGGAGACTCCGGGCGCGGATCCGGTCATGAGCACGGATTCCGGTCACGATGACGACCGGCGGGGCCCGACGTGGAGACCCGGGTCCCGCCGACGGCCGTCCAGAACACCGCGCCGTCCGCACAGCGCGGTGGTCACCCGACGCCGTCCCCGCCGCGTCGCCTCACCCCACCCGGTGGTCGCCGAGCAGGCCGAGGAGTTCGCGCGGTGAGCGCAGCACCGAGTCGGGGCCGGCCGCCAACAGCTCGGCCTCGTCGGTCTCCCCCCACATGGCGGCGACCGCCCGCACCCCGGCGCCGCGGGCACTCTGGATGTCGGTCACCGCGTCGCCGATCATCATCGCCTCGCCGGGCGCGGCACCGAGCACGTCGAGGGCGAGCAGGACGATGTCCGGGGCCGGCTTGGGGTTCGCCACCTCGTCGGACCCGATGACCCGCTCGAAGTAGTCGACGATCTCCAGCTCACCGAGCAGCGCGCGGGCCCGCGGGCCGCTCTTGCCGGTCGCCACCGCCAGCCGCAGGCCGCGTTCACGCAGGTCGCCCAGCAGCTCGCGGACGCCTTCGAAGAGCATGACCTTCCGGGAGAGCCGGTAGCTCTCCCGGACGAAGGGCTCCTCCATCTCGAGCGGCAGGCCCATGATCCGCATGATGTCCGGGAAGTACCGACCGAGGTGGCGGTTGTACTCCTCGAACGGTGCGGGGCCTTCCCCGACCACCTCGGCGTAGGCGATCATGAATGCCTCGCGCATGACGGCGTGGCTGTCGACGATCACACCGTCAAGGTCGAAGACGATCGCGTGAGTGACCATCGGTTCCCCCAGGGCTGGGCGTTGCGGTCGGCGGTGGGTTGCGGTTGCCGGTCGGCGGGTGGTGGTGGGCGGCGGCGGGCCGGTTGACGGCGGGCGCTTCCGGTGTCAGAGCCCGGCCCGGGCGGCCGGGATGGCGTGGTTGCGGGGCCGCGCGGAGGCGTAGACCCGCTCGATGGCGGCGATCGTCGACCGGGCCTGGGCGACCGCCCGGCCGTGCTGCCCGGCGTCGGCGAGCAGCCCCGGAAGCTCGTCGAGCTGACGGCGGTACTCGGCGCCGATCGGCTCGGTGACGACGTCGACGGCGCTGGCCACGCCATCCTTCGTCCAGGTCAGCGTGGACGCGGGATGCCGGTTCGGGCTGAAGCCGAAGGTGCAGCGCAGCTCGGCCGTGCCGGCGCTGCCCTCGACCCGGATCACCGTCGCGTCGAGCGCCTGGTGGGACGCCCAGCTCGCGCGCAGCGACACCGACACACCATTGCCCGCGACGAGGAACGCGCGGACGGTGTCCTCCACGTCGCCTCCGGCCCGGGACTGGTCGGCGTCCTCGTGTCGCCAGGCCGCGCCCCAGGCGGCGTTGGCGACGAAGTCGCTGGAGACGGTCCCGACGGCCTGGGTGAAGCCGTCGGTGCCGACGAACGGCGCGACCGCGTCGAGCAGGTGCCAGCCGAGGTCGACCAGCGCCCCGCCGCCGGCGAGGCTGCGCTGGGTGAACCAGCCGCCGGCGTCGGGGACACCGCGGGCGCGCACCCACGAGACGTCCACATGCCGGATCTCACCGAGCCGCCCGGCGAGCTCGTAGAGGGCGCGGGTGTCCGCCCGGAAACGGGACGCGCTGCCGGCCAGCAGCATCGCCCCGCCGGCCAGCTCGGCGGCGGCCAGGGTGTCGGCCTCGGCGGTGCTGAGGCAGACGGGCTTCTCCAGGAAGACCGGAACCCCGGCGTTTAGCAACCGTGCGGCTACAGAGCTGTGCAGATGGTTGGGGACGGCCACCACGGCGAGGTCCACCTCTGCCCGACGCAGCGCGTCCGGGTGGTCGAACAGCCCGACCGGTGTCTGCGCGGACAGCGCCGCGGCCAGCTCGGCCCGGGCCGCCGCGTCGGGGTCGACCAGCGCGACCACGTCGTACCCCGCGTGGTCACGCAGCCGGGGTAGCCAGATCGACCGCCCGGCCCAGCCGAGCCCGACCACGGCGACACGCACCCGGCCCGGTGCCGCGCGGACCACGGTCACCGCGGACGCGGCGGCGGGCGGGGCGGCCGGCGCCGCCAGGGCCACCGGTGCGGCCAGGGCCCCCGTGGAAGCCAGCGCCTCCGACGACGCCAGCGCCCCCGACGACGCCAGGGCGCTCGCGGTGACGAGCGCGTCGCCGGGCCCCGGGGCCGGCGAGCTCACGGTCGTCGTCACGCGTCCGCCAGCGTCTCGGCGACGATCGCCGCGATGTCGTGCATCTGCTCCTCGGTGCCGAGCAGCGTGCGGTGGTGCAGCCAGATGCCGTCCGCGCTCAGCGCCTCGACGTTCGGGCAGCGCGCGGCGATCTGGTCCACGGTCTCGTCGGGCGCGCCGGTCTCCCAGAAGCCGTCCGAGCGGTAGATCGAGCGGAACGCCGCGAACGCCGGCAGGCCGCGCTCGATCAGCGCGTCGACGAGGGCGTTGCGCCGCTCCTCGCCGACGCCGGGCAGCCGGAACATCGCCATGTAGTGCGAGTTGCGGTCACAGCGCGGGTCGCGGCCCTGCGGGACCACACCGGGGATCTCGGCCAGCAGGCCGGCCAGCACCGGCCAGCGCTGCTCCCGGGTGTCGATCTGTCCGCCGAGCCGGGCGAGCTGCGCGCGCAGCACGGACGCCGAGAACTCGTTCATCCGGAAGTTCGAGCCGGACGTCTGGTGGAAGTAACGGCGGTCCGTGCGCGGACGGCCGCAGCTGTGCCGCAGGAACGCCTGCTCGTACAGCTCGGCGTCCGGGAAGGTCACCGCGCCGCCCTCGCCGGCCGTCATCAGCTTGCCGTTCTGGAAGCTGAAGGCCGCGACGCTGCCGTGCTCGCCGACCTTGCGGCCCTGCCACCGGGTGCCGTGGGCGTGTGCGGCGTCCTGGATGATCGCGACACCGGAGTTCGCGGAGATCTTGGCGAGCGCGTCCATGTCCGAGAGGTGGCCGGCCATGTGCACCGGCATGATCGCCTTCGTCCGCGGCGTGATCGCGGCCTCCACCGCCGCCGGGTCGATGCAGTACGTGTCGAGGTCGACGTCGACCGGGACGGCGACGGCGCCGAGCCGCTGGGCGGCCTGCGACGACGAGATGAACGTGAACCCGGGGACGATGACCTCCGTGCCGGGGCCGACCCCGAGCACCTGCAGCGCCAGCTCAAGCGCGTGGGTGCCGTTCGTCACCGCGAGGGCGTAGCGCGAGCCGTGGTACTCGGCGAACTCCCGCTCGAAGGCGTCGACCTCGCCACCGCCCATGCGCCACCACTGACCTTGTTCCAGTGCGCGGATCAGTCCGTCACGTTCCGCGCCGTCGAACTGCGGCCAGGCGGGAAACTCGGGCGCCGGGCGTCGACTGTCGCTCATATACCTAACCCTTCATGACGGATACAGATGCCTGCGAGGCTGCGGCGATGTCGACAGCCCCCCCATGCCGGCCTTCGACGGACGAAATCCATCGAACCCGGTGCGCAAAGGACGGTACTACGGGAACACCAGGCAACTGGCAGCGCTCTCCCGGATGGCCGCGGACGACGCTGTCACCACCCCGACACCACGGGCCCCCACCACCATCGAGCTTGCGAATCACGCCGAGAGCGGGTAGGAGCAGCGCCGCACAGCCGGCCCTGGCCGGCGGTGAAGCATGCGCCCTGTTATAAACACCGTGCCCGAACATCCGCTACACCCTTGTAGAGGTACACTGTGAGCAATCTTCTCCTGCTGAACGGCCCGAACCTGGGGATTCTTGGCAGGCGTCAGCCCGAGATCTACGGAACGGCCACACTCCGCGACATTGAGGAGGCGATGGCCGAGCGCGTCGCCGCCCGGGGCTGGAAGATCGTGTCGATCCAGCGCGAGTCCGAGGGTGAGCTGATCCATGCCATCCAGGACAACTACGACTCCGTGGGCGCGGTCGTCAACCCGGGCGCGCTCATGGTCGCCGGCTGGAGCCTGCGCGACGCGCTGGCCAACTACCCGCGGCCGTGGATCGAGGTGCACCTGTCGAACGTGTGGGCACGCGAATCGTTCAGGCACGAATCGGTCATCTCGCCGCTGGCCGCCGGAATCATCGCCGGACTCGGCCCGCTCGGCTACGAACTGGCCGCCGACGCGCTCATGAAGACCGTCACAGCGTCCTGAATCCTCGGCGCCCCGGGTTACGACGCATTGTGCCGGCACCTACTCGCACGTAACAGTCGTCACTGTGACGGTTGCGTCACGTCGAAGTTCCCGTCCGGCAACGACGGTGGTCGGACGGACGCCACCGCGAACCACCCCGGCCGGCACCTACGGGCCACGCGGACAACGATTCCCAGCGCACCGGAATTCGCGGTGAGCCGGTGACCCGCCCCGGCCGGGCCAGACCTGGACCGGCCGGCGCGCCGGAGCCGGACCAGCAGTCACGTGAGAGTAGATCCGGGTACGGATGCGAACTCGCCGGGCGCCCACCGACCGGGCACGTTGGGGCGGAATTGGATTTCCCGACACAGGTTGTTGCCCCATTCTCGATGAGCACGGTCATGTTCCAGCGCCTGGCACTGCTACAGTTCTGGGCGGGAGGGGACCCACCGAGGCAACGCATTGTGAAGACGGGAGGGCACGTGCCCGCGGCTCGCCCCAACAGGAATCCCGCCGCCCGGCCGCGCACCGTCGAATACGGCTTCGGCGGCGACGCCGCCGGCGCGGACACCGACCACCAGACGTCGATTCACCCGGCCGGCACCCGCCGGACCTCGCACCACTCGGCCACACACCGCTCGTCGGTGCGGCGCCCGGCCGCGGCTCGCCCAGCCGCGACGCACCGCCCGGCCACAGCGCCCTCGCGCGGCGCCCCCGGATCACGACGGTCGCCGCTGGCGGGCGGGCTCGCCCGCACGGCGTTCGCGGTCACGGCGGCGCTGACTCTGCTCGGCGGGGTCGGTCTCGGCCGGGGCCTCGCCGGCCCCGACAGCTCCGAACCAGCGGTGGACGCGCTCGCGGCGGCCGTCGCCGACCGCGTGCCCCCGCCCGCCGCCGGGCGCACGACCGGGCCGACCGCGACCGGCCCCGCACGACCGGCCCCGTCCGGGCTGACCGCGGTACAGGTGCCCGTGGCACCACTCACCGGCGCCGCACCGTCCGTCGCCGCCCAGGCCCCGCCGGTGGCCGCGCCGCCGGCGCCCGCCGCCGCGACGGCGGGGAACCCGTTCGCCGGCGCCAGGTTCTACATCGATCCGGCCGACCAGGTCGCCGCCGCGATCAACGCGCTGCGCGGCGGGAATCCATCCGCCATCGCGGCGCTGGAGAAGATCCTGCGTGGCGCGCACGCGGACTGGTTCGGCTATGCCGATCCGGCCACGACCCAGCGCAACGTGGCCGGCCGCGCCACCACCATCAGGGGTAGCGGCGCGCTGCCGGTCTTCGTGGCCTACGCGATCCCGAACCGCGACTGCGGAAGCTATTCCGCCGGCGGCGCCGGCGGCACGCAGGCCTATCGCGACTGGATCGCCGCCTTCGCCGCCGGGCTCTCCGGCGGGCCGGCCGCGGTCGTGCTCGAGCCCGACGCCATCGCCCAGATCGACTGCCTCTCCCCCGCCGATCAGCAGACCCGCTACGGAATGCTGTCGAACGCGGTGGACGTCCTGGACGCCGCGGGGGCGACCGTCTACCTCGACGCAGGCAACGCCGGTTGGCACAGCGCAGCCACCATGGCCGCCCGGCTGAAGTCGGCGGGGGTCGACCGGGCGCGCGGATTCGCGCTGAACGTGTCGAACTTCGGTGCCACCGCCGGCGAGGTCGCCTTCGGTGACGCGGTCGACGCCACGCTGGGCGGCGGAGCCCACTTCATCGTGGACACCAGTCGCAACGGGCTGGGCCCCGCGCCGGACAACGCCTGGTGCAACCCGCCGGGGCGCGCGCTCGGCACCACGCCCACCGCCGCGACGGGCGACAGTGACGTCGACGCGTTCTTCTGGGTCAAGGTCCCCGGAGAGTCGGACGGCACCTGCAACGGCGGCCCCGCCGCCGGCCAGTTCTGGCCGGACTACGCCGTTGGCCTGGGCAGCCGCACCGGCTGAGGAGCATCGGGCCAGGCCCGCCGCCTGGCCCGATGGTGGAACGAGGTGCGCCGGGCCCGCCCGGGCCCGGCGCACCGGACGGACGGGCGGCGGCGCTGTCGGTTTCCGTGCCGCCGCGGTTCGGATCATTTCCGCGTCACACCAGTTCAAGCAGCGTCTTGCCTGCTTCGACACAAACATCTGATCGCGGCCGCCGGTGTCAGAAATAGCCGAGTCCCCGGTACCCGCGGCTGATCCCCACGAATGTGTGTTGCCTGATCGTCACGCTGTCAGAGCGCCGATCAAGCCGAAAAGAGCGGCCGGTCAGTAAAGTTTCGTGGGTGTTTCGACCGGACCTGGAAAGCCGTCAGATTTCCCTCCCCGAGCAGACCGTCGAGCTGCCGGCGGACCTCCTGGATCCGCTCGCACACGTCGTCGCGGAGGTATTTCCCCAGCTGGTGGCCCATATTCCGCCCACCCCGGCGGCTGAGCTCGGCCGGCTCGGCGTAGCGGGAGCGTTGCCGGCAGCGCTCCCGCTGCCGGCCGCGGCCGGGGGACCGGTGCTGACCGCGTTGCGCTCGGCCGGGCCGTGCCTGCCCGAACGGCTGCTCGGCGCGCTCGAGCTCGCCGTCGACGAGCTTCCGCTGCGTGCCCCGCGCGGCCTGGCCCGATTCCTGGTCGACGCCCGGCCGGGCGCCCCGCTCGGCGGGAACGGCACGCGCGCCTCGGCCGCCGCGGCGGGTGAGTCCGAGGCGGTCCAGGCGGTCGCGCTCCTGGACGAGCTCCACCCCGGGGTGTCCGATCTGATCCACGGTTACCTGCGTGCGCTGGTCGGGCATCCCGCCGTGGCCCCGCTGCTGGCGGCGGACCACCCCGCCGGTGCGGACGGCCCGCTCGGCGGCGCCCCGTTCGAGGGCGACGCCCCGTTCGAGGGCGGCGGCCCGGACGACAGCCGGCTCGGCGACACCACACTCGACGACACCACACTCGACGGGGCCACACTCGGCGGGAGTTTGTTCGGGCCGCCGGACGAGCTCGCCGACGAGCCCACCCTGGCCGCCCGGCACGGAGCCGCCCACCTGGCACTCGCGGTCACCGTCGCCGCCGCCGTCCTGCGCGAGCTGGACCCGCCGATGATCGGCACCGGCGCGCCGGGCATCGTCGGCACGGCCGTGGGATCCGCCGCGCTGGTACTCCCGTCGCGGCCGATGCCGCCCGCCTACCCGGCCGCGCTCCTGACCCGACGGCGCGCGGAGTACCGGCTGCCGCGGCAGGCCGCCGGCTGCGTCACCGTCGACGGGAACTGTTTCGGGCTGGTGGAGGGCGAACTGCCGAACCCGCCGAGCTTCGCCCGCAACGGTCTGGTGGAGGCCGTCGCGGGCGGCGTCCTCGTCCGGACGGGCGTGGGTACCGGCCGGGTGCGGGTGTCGCTGCGGGTGCTGGCGACACCGCCGGTCCCGCCCGCCCCCGCCGACGCCGTCCGCTGGGACGAGATCGTCGATGTGAGCTGGACGGCCGCGAACGGTGCCGCCGCGGCGACCGGAGCCCACACCCGAGTGGGATCCGGAACGGGTGCGGGAGCGGCGGGAACGGCGGCGGGAACGGGCGCCGGCGGGCCGGCCGGTGCCGGCCCGGCCACCGAGCTCGCTCACCTGACGACACCGCCCTGGCCCGGGGACTACCGGCTGCGGGTTCACGCCCGCGGGCGGGACGGCGCCGGCGAGGACGAGACCTACGACCTGGTGGTCTGGAGCGCCCCGGCCGCACCCGAGACCGTCCACCGGCGCACCGACCAGCTGGGGCACCGGCTGCGTGGCGAGGAGCTCCCGCCGGTCGTGACGCTGCCCGAGACCCGGTACCGGTGGGTGCGCCGGCGCAGCGCCTTCCGCGAGGCCGCCACGTTCACCGTCGTGGTCGGCGCCTCGGCCGAGGACGTCGTGCGCTGCTTCGACGCCGATCCCGGCGCCCCGTGCTCACTGTCCCGGCTGCGCGACGACCGGCGTACCGACCCGTACGTGCTGGTCCTGCCGCTCGACGGCGACGACCGCGCGGTGCTCGCCGTCGAGGACAACGGCTTCCAGGGCTCGCGGCATCCGGTGCTGTCCGCGGTCTCCCGGCACGGCCTGGCGGCGAGCATGTTCTGGAACATCAACGCGCTCACCCGGCTCTCGCTCGCCCGGGACGGCGAGGTGCTCGCCGCGTTCGAACCGGGGCCGGACGCCGTCCCCGACGCGGTCGTCCCGCTGCTCCGGGACGTCGACCTGGCCGGCGCGACGGACCGGGTCGCCAAGGGTCTCGTCGTCGTCGAGCGGTTCACCGGGCATCCGATCCTGCCCGAGCAGCTGGACCGGATCGTCGACAACGACGTCGCGTACCTGATCAACCAGCACTGACCCTTCAGCCAGCACTGACCGGGCGGCAGGGGCCTCATTCGGCCCGCAGTGCGGTCGTGGCCCTGGTCCCGGCCGCCCATCCGGCCGGGGCCAGGGCACCGAGCACCGCGATGAGGAGGCCGCCGAGGAGCAGCAGGGCGACCGGCACCGGAGCGTAGACGTCGATGTAGGTCCGCGGCATGTCCGTTCTCGCGGCGTTGCCCATCAGCGGCACGACGCGGTGGTGCAGCGCGACGCCGGCCGGCACCCCGACCGCCGCGGCGCAGGCCCCGATGCCCGCGGCCGAGGTGAGCACCATCGCGAGGACCTGCCGCGGTGTCATGCCGATCGCCTTGACGATGCCGAGGTCGTGGACGCGCTCCCTGGTGTCCAGAACGACGGTGTTGAGCACGCCGAGGCCCGCGACGACGACCAGAAGCAGGGTGAGGGTGGCGATGAGCGCGTCCATGATCGCAATCACCTCGGAGCCCTCCCCGGTGTTCGCCCGCACCTCCACCGAGTGCGAGGCGAGCGCGGCCCGCAAGGTGTCCACGTAGCGCACCAGGTCGGTCCCGGGCCGAAGATCGATGCTGAAGCTGTCGGGGACCAGGCCAAGGTCGAGGCCACGCAGGGAGGCCTCGTCGGTTGCCAGGTCGACGGTGTCGTCATCGAGGTCGAAGACCTCCCCGACGATCCGCAGGACCACCGACGCCCCGTTCGCGGAGACGGTCACGGTGTCGCCGATCCCCGCGCCGGTCTCGTCCAGGAGTCGCGTGTCGGCGACCACCTCGCCCGGCCCGCGGAACCAGTGGCCGGCGATCAGCGGGCGGGCGCCCCAGGACGAGTCGCCGGTGTGGGCGGTGACCGTCACCGGCCCGACGATCCCGAGCGCGCGCACCTCGGCGGACGCGCTGGTGAAGAATCGGCCGGTGCCCGGCTGTGCCGCGATCACCTTGGCCACGTCCGCCGCCTGGACCGCGACCGCCGCCCCGTCCACGGCAGCCGGTGCCCGGGCCGGCGCCTGGGCCGGTGCCGGCACCGGCACCGGCGCCGCGGCTCCCGGGCTCCGGTCATGCTCCACCTGGACGTGGTTGTCCACGACGACCGCTCCGGCCTCGTCCCGGCTGTTGTCCGTCGTGATGGAGTCGAGGGTCGCGGCCAGGCCGACCGCGAACGAAACCCCCATCGCCCCGAACGCCACCGCGACGGCGAGCACGCCTGAACGGGCGGGACGGGCGAACGGATGGGCGAGCCCCAGGCTCAGCGGCCGCGGCAGCGGCAGCCGGGCGGCGAGCCGGCCGGCCCACCGGCCCCGCCCCGGTCGGGGCACGCGCCCGAGCCGCATCGCCTCGACGGGGCTGCGCCGCCCGGCGTGCAGGGCGGGCAGCAGCGCCGCGACGGCGACGAGCACCAGAGCACCCGCGCCGACGGCCGCGTCCACCCACAGCGGCACGGACGGCGTGACGGCGCCGTAGGCACTCGCCGACTCGTCGAAGACGACCTGGGCGAGCAGGTTGCCGCACAGGATGCCCAGGCCGACACCACCCGTGGCCGGGACGAGCACCTGGGCGACATGCGCCCCGGCCGCCTGGGCCGGGGTGAGCCCCAGTGATCTCAGCACTCCGGTGCGCCAGATCGTCGCGCCGACGCCGCCCGCGACGACGGTGCCGACGATCAGCACGGACATGGCCAGGCCGAGTACGCCGAACGCCGCCACGAACGGGGTGAACACCGCGGTCCGGACCAGGGCGCCGGCCCGGACGTCCAGGTAGGACCTGCTCCCGGTGACCGCGCCGGCGGGTACACCGGCCGAGATCGCCGCCCGGCCGGAGTCGATCGCGCCCTCGGTGCCGGCGGCGGTGAGCCGGTAGAGCATCTGGAAACCCGCGGGGCCGTCCCCTGGAACCAGCGCCGCCAGGGCGTCCGCCGCGACCCAGGCCCGGGCGCTGCCACCCGTCGAGTGGGCGAGGCCCACCACGGTCAGGGCGGGGGCGCCGGGCAGGTCGGGCAGCTCGAGCCGGGCACCGAGCAGCGAGGGTGGCAGGTTCTCCGGATCGAGAACGATCTCTCCCTGGCCGGTGGCCCAGCGGCCCTCGACGACGGCGACCTGGTCGATCGAGTCAGGGCCGCCGCCCGGCCGGTCCCTGCCGACGACCGTCATAGGTGGCAGTCCGAGTCCGACGGGGAGTCCCGGGGCGCCGCTGACGATGCGGGGCCGCAGCTCGGCGAGCGGGAACGGGCCGGCGGCCCGCGCGACCGGCGTCGCCGACCCGGTAGCGGCGAGCTGGGCGGCCGTGGCCTTCGTCGCGTCGAACTGAACGGTGAGATGCGCGCCGCGCTGAGCGGCGAACGCGCGGTCGAACGGCGCGCGTGACCCGGCGAGCAGGCCGAGCGCGAGCACCGAGGCCGTCACGGCGAGCAGCGCGGTCAGCGCCACCACCGACGCCTGGGCCCGGCGCCGGCCGACACCGGCGAGCACGACGCGCACCAGCGGCCCGGCGGGGTTCACCGGGCCACCGGAGCCGGGTCACCGGAGCCGGTGTCGCGGGCGCCGCCGGCACCGGCACCGCCGTCCCCGGTGTCGGTGCCGGTGTCGGTGCCGGTGTCGCGGGCACCGGTGTCGCGGGCGACGGTCCCGTCCACCAGTTCGACGGTGCGGCCCGCGCAGGAGGCGGCGAGCGCCGCGTCATGGGTGACCAGCAGGATGGTCTGCCCGTCGGCGTTGACGGCGGCCAGCAGATCCCGGACCTGGGCGGCGGCGGCGCTGTCCAGCGCGCCGGTCGGCTCGTCCGCGAGGAGCAGCGCGGGCCGGTTCATCAGTGCGCGGGCGACGGCGACCCGCTGACGCTCGCCGCCGGAGAGCCGTCCCGGGTAGGCGCCGGCGTGCCCGGCCATGCCGAGGTAGCCGAGCAGCTCGTCGGCGCGGGCACGTGCCCGGGCGGCCGGCGTGCCGGCCAGCTGGGCCGGCAGCAGCACGTTGTCGAGGACCGTCAGATCATTGAGCAGGTTGAAGAACTGGAAGATCATTCCGATCCGTGCGCGGCGGAACTTCGCCGCGGCGGTCTCGCTCAGCCGGTCGACCCGCACACCGTCGACCGTGACGCTGCCGGTACTCGGCCGGTCCAGCCCGGCCACCATGTTCAGCAGCGTCGACTTGCCGCTGCCGGACGGCCCGACGATCGCCAGCGATTCGCCGGGTGCCGCGGTGAGCGAGATCCCGGACAGCGCCGCGGCGGCGCCGTCGTATCTCTTGGTGATCTCATGAACGGCGATGGCTGGGGGCACGGGCATGGGTCCTCCACAAGGTCCGGGCGTCGGTGGGCCGCGTCGGTCGGCCGCGTCTCGGCCGCCGTCTCGGCCGCGTCGGTCGGGACGCTAGGGGCCGGCGCGGGGCGGGCGCGTCGGCCGTCATGCCGATGTCCACTGCTCCGTTCGGCGGAGCGGGCGCGACGTCATCCCCGCGAGGTAGGCCGGCGATGTACGGCCGCTGCGCACCTCGGCGGATGTGGCCGGACGCCACTCGCGCCAGACTGGGCCGGTGATCTGGGCGGCGGTGCGGCGGCACCGGGAACGGACCGGCCCGGCCAGCCTCACCGTCTGGGCGTGGTCAGCCGACGCGATCCTCGCCGTGGTGCTGGCCCTGGGCGCGATGACCGCCATCCACGGTGACCGTCTCCTCGCCGTACCGGAACAACGGGAGAGTCAGGCCTGGTCCGTCGAGCGACCGGACCGGCCGGTGCGGGTGCCCCCGCCCGCGCCCGCGCCGCCGACCGCGCCACTACCGGCGGGCCGGGCCGGGCCGCCGGACCCGGCCGAACCGCCGGACCCGGCCGAGGCGCCGCGGCTCATCGCCGTCCAGGTGGAGGTCGCGGACTGGCAGCTGGCGCTGGCCGTTCTCATCGCGCTGCCGCTGGCCGCGCGCCGGCGCTTCCCGCTGGCGACCTACGGAGTCGTCATCGCCGCGGCGGCGCTGCTGAAGCTCGGGGTGCACATCGACGACCTGACGACGTTCGCGTTCGCGGCCTGCCTGATCGCCGGCTACAGCGCCGCGATGTACAGCCCGCACCGGGCGTGGGCGGCGGCGGGCCTGGCCGGTGGTGTCGTGGTGCTCAGCCTCGACCACCGGACGAGCATCCCCGAGATCGCCCCTGACTACTTCCCCTTCCTCCTGCTCATCCCGCTCGGTCTGGCCGCGAACGCCGCGCACACCCGCACCCAGCGCGCGCGGGTACGGGACGCGGAGCGGGCCGCGGAGCGCCGGCAGGCCACCGATCAGGAACGGGCCCGTATCGCGCGCGAACTGCACGACGTGGTCACGCACAATGTGAGCGTGATGGTCATCCAGGCCGGCGCCGCCCGCAAGGTGCTCGACGCCGCGCCCGACCAGGCGCGGGAGGCCCTGCGCGCGGTGGAGGCCAGCGGCCGCAGCGCGATGACCGAACTTCGGCACGTCATGGGCCTGCTGACCACGACCGGCGGCGACGACCTCACTCCCCAGCCGGGGCTCGGTCGCCTCGACGGGCTGGTGCGGCGCGTCCGCGATACGGGTGTCGACGTCGAGCTGAGCACGGTGGGAACACCGGTGCCGTTGCCCGGCGGCGTCGACCTGGCCGCGTTCCGGGTGGGGCAGGAGGCGTTGACCAACGCCGTCCGGCATGCCGCCGGCGCGCGGGTCCGCGTCACCGTCACCTACTCGCCGGAGCTGGTCCGGGTCGAAGTGATCGACACCGGCGGCGTTCGGGCCTCGGTGGGCGGGGCGGTGTCGGCGGTCGGCGCGGGCTCGATGGTCGGCTCGGCGTCGGCGGTCGGGGCGGGCGGCGGCACCGGGCTGATCGGCCTGCGGGAACGGCTCGCCGTCTACGGTGGCACGCTGACGGCGGGCCCGCGCCCGACCGGCGGGTACCGGGTGCTGGCGGAGATCCCGCTGGACGGCCCGGACGGCCCGGACAACCCGTGACGCCGCTGCGGGTGGTCGTCGCCGACGATCAGGCGCTGGTCCGCGCGGGGTTCCGGATGATTCTCACCGCCGACGGGATCGAGGTCGCCGCGGACGCCGCCGACGGCGCCCAGGCCGTCGACGCCGTCCGGCGGACCTGCCCGGATGTCGTGCTCATGGACATCCGCATGCCGGTGATGGACGGGCTGGAGGCCACCCGCCGGATCCTGAGCACCCCGGCGGAGGCACCCCGGGTGATCATCCTGACCACGTTCGACGTCGACCAGTACGTCTACTCGGCGCTGACCGCCGGCGCCAGCGGCTTCCTGCTCAAGGACGTCAGCCCCGAGCAACTGGTGGCCGCCGTCCGGCTGGTCCGCGCGGGGGACGCGCTGCTCGCACCGACGATCACCCGCCGGCTGGTGGAGCGGTTCGCCGCGCCGGAGCGGGTGGCCGCCGCGACGCATCGCGACCTGGCGACGCTGACCCCACGGGAGCTGGAGGTCCTCCGGTTTCTCGCCCGTGGCCTGAGCAACGCCGAGCTGGCGGCGCGTTTCCAGCTCAGTGAGGCCACGGTGAAGACCCATGTGGCCCGGATCCTCGCCAAGCTACGGCTACGGGACCGGGTCCAGGCGGTCGTCGTCGCCTACGAGACGGGGCTGGTCACCCCGGGGGGTCGGTAGCGCCCGGGTCATCGGCTTCGGGTGGGCCCGCGCCGGCCGTCCCGGAGCCGCCGCGCTCGCGGCCCGCCGGCTCGACGAGGACGGGCTCCGCCGGCACCATCTCGAGCAGGCCCACCTCGAGCGGGACCGGTTCGAGCGGGTCCCGCGCGGCCTGGTGGGCGCCGCGCAACGCCGACGCCGCGGCGGCGAGCAGGCTGAGCAGCGCCGAGGCGGCGAACACGACGACCAGGCCGTCGTGGAACGGCGCCGAGATGAGGTTGGGGAAGAACTCCCGGCCGGTCACGGTCGCCCGGTGGTCCGGCGCCAGGGCGTCCAACGTGCCGGTCGAGCTCAGCAGGTGCTCGACCGGGTTCAGGCCGAGCACCGCGGCGAACAGCGACGCCACCGGAGGCAGCGAGCCGACCTGCTGGGCGACGTCGGCGGGCACGCCCTCCGCCCGCAGGCCGGTGGAGAAGGCTCCCGGCAGGCTGCCCGAGAGCCCGGCGACCATCAGCGAGAAGAAGATGCCGATGGACAGCGCGCTGCCGGCGTTCTGGAAGGTCGAGCGCATCCCGGATCCGACCCCGCGCAGGTGGGACGGGATGCTGGTCATGATCGAGGACGAGTTCGGCGCGGAGAACATCCCGGCGCCGATGCCGTTCACGGTGATCAGCAGGCCGAACGCCCAGTACGAGAAGTTGACGGGCAGCAGCATGAGGCCGATGAAGCTGCCCGCGAACACCAGCATTCCGGTGGTGGCCAGGCCGCGGGCGCCGGAACGGTCGGACAGGAACCCGGCCAGCGGGCCCGCGACGAGGACGCCGGCGGTCAGCGGCAGCAGGTAGATCCCGGCCCAGAAGGGGGTGTCGTCGAAGTCGTAGCCGTGCAGGGGCAGCCAGATTCCCTGCAACCAGATGATCAGCATGAACTGTAGGCCGCCGCGCGCGACCGACACCGCCAGGCTCGCCGCGTTCCCGGCGCTGAAGGCCCGGATGCGGAACAGCGCGAGCTCGAACATCGGTGACTCGAACCGTTTCTCGATGACGACGAAGGCCACCAGGAGCAGCACACCGCCGATGAGCAGCGCCAGGACCTTCGGACTGGTCCAGGCCATCGTGTGGTTCTTGTAGGGCTGCAGGCCCTCGGTGACGGCGATCAGCACCGCGCCCAGGCCCACCGAGAAGGTGACGTTGCCCCACCAGTCGAAACGGTCCCGTTTCGGGCGCTCCCGGCGCTCGGGCTCGCGCAGCGTCCGGTAGGCCCAGATGGTGCCGAAGACACCGACGGGCACGTTCACCCAGAACACCGCGCGCCAGTCCAGGACGGCCAGCACCCCGCCGGCGACCAGGCCGATGAACTGTCCGGCGAGCGCGGCGACCTGGTTGATGCCGAGCGCGAGACCACGCTGGTCGGCCGGGAAGACGTCGGTGAGGATCGCGGCCGAGTTCGCGGCCAGCATGGAGCCGCCCACCGCCTGCAGCACCCGCCAGCCGATCAGCCAGGTCGCGGCGGAGCGCCCGTGGAAGGGATCGAAGGACAGCAGGATGGAGGCGACGGTGAAGACCACGAAACCGGCGTTGTAGATCCGCACCCGGCCGAACATGTCGCCCAACCGCCCCAGTGGGACGACGAGCACCGCCTGCACCAGGCGGTATCCCATGATCATCCAGAGCAGGTAGCTGACGTTGCCGGGCGCGAGCGGATCCAGGTCGATGCCGAGGAAGATCGGCGGCAGGGCGATCAGGACGATGGAGCCGTCCAGCGCCGACATGAAGACGGCGGCGGTCGTGTTCGCGAGGACGGCCCAGCGGTGCTTTCCGGTGGTGGTGGTCGCCTTCGCCATCACAGGCTCTGCGCCAGGCGCTCGAGCAGCGGCCCGGCGGCTTTCAGGCAGTCGAGCTCGGCGTCACTGAAGCCGGTGGAGAGCGCCCGCGCGAGCTGCTCGCTGCGGGCGTTACGCCGGTCGCGCAGCGCCTCGTGCCCGGCGTCGGCCAGCGAGAGGATCACCCGCCGGCCGTCGGCCGGATCCGGCCGGCGCTCGACGAGGCCGCGATCCTCGAGCCCGGCGAGCGTCGCTCCCATCGACTGTGGGCTGATCGTCTCTTTCTTCGCGAGGGCCGCGGCGGTGGACGGGCCGCCGCGCTCGAGGCGCACGAGGGCCGCGATCTCGCCGACGGTCAGCTCGCCGGCCGGCTGCACCAGGCGCAGCCGCCGCACCAGCAGGCTCACGCTCAGCCGCAGCCTGGCGGCGATCTCGAGGACGTCACCCGCCTCGGGTGCGCCGGCCTGGGCGATCTCAGCGTCTGCGAGCATTCCATCAGCCTAGACTTACAAGTCCGGACTGACCAGATGTACGCCGACAGCCCCGGCCAGGTCCGGAATCGGGCGCGCCGGCCGGCGAGCTGGGATTACTGTCCCGATATGGCTGACATCTCGCCGGTGGTCCTGGTCCACGGCCTCGCGTCGTCGAGCGACCACGGCTGGCGTGGGTCCGGCTGGATCGACCTGCTCCAGGAGGCGGGCCGCGAGGTCATCGCCGTCGACCTCCCCGGGCACGGCCGCTCCCGCCGGGACACCGATCCGGCGGCCTACCCGGACGCCGCCGCCGAGATCGCCGAGGCGTTCGCCGGGCGCGGGCCCGTCGACGCCGTCGGTTTCTCCGCGGGCGCCCACCTGCTGCTCGAGTGCGCGGTGCGCGGGCTGGCGCCGTTCAACCGGCTCGCCCTGATGGGCGTGGGCCCGCGGCTGCTGGAGCCCCGCCCGCAGCGGGGCCCGGTGCTCGGCGCCACCCCGGCGCAGGACGACGGCACCGACATCCTGGCCCGGCTGATCCGCGGGCTCGCCCGGCGCGCCGGCAACGACATGGCGGCGGTGGACGCGTTCGCCCGCCGGCCGCGGCGGACGCTCACGGCGGCCGAGCTGGCCACCGTCGGCTGCGAGGTCCTGATCGTCACCGGCGAGCGGGACGAGGGGGCGGGCTCCCCCGAGGAGCTGGCCGCGCTGTTCCCCAAGGCCACCGGACGGACCATCGAGGGCGCCGACCACTTCTCCGTGCAGGCCAACCCGCGGGCGATGAACGCCGTGCTGGACTTCCTCGGCGTCTGACCGCCCGGCCGGCAGGCGCGCGGCCAGGCACCGACGGGTCGGTGCCTGGCCGCGCGCCTGGCCTCAGTCGACGTCGATGATCTGCCCGTTGCGGAACATGTCGACGAACAGCGCGTGGTCGTGGTGGACCTGGGCGCCGTAGTCGTGCGCGAACTCGACCAGGGACGCCGTGAACGACTTCTCGTCCGCCGAGATCGCCTCGTGGATCGCGTCCTCGGTGGAGAAGCTGACCAGGTCGTGCTCGCTCTCGTCGTCGGCGACGGCGTGCATCCGCGCGGTCGACCGGCCGAGGTCGGCGACCAGGGCGAACATCTGCTCCCGCTCGTTCACCTCGGACCAGTCCAGGTCCTGCGCGTACGGCGACACCTCGGCGACGAGCTGGCCGACACCGTCGACCTCGGTGTGGCCGAGCCAGGTGTCGCTGTCGGCCTGCAGCGCCCGCTGCGAGACGGCCGTCCGATGGCCCTGGTGGTGGAAGTACTCGCGGATCCGCTCGTCGGAGACGAAACGGCTGACCGCCGGGACCTGCCCCTGCTTCATGTACAGGACGACGTCGTTGTCGAGCGCCTCGGTCTGGCCCTCGACGAGCAGGTTGTAGGACGGCAGGCCGGCGCTGCCGATGCCCACCCCGCGCCGGGCGACGACGTCCTTGACGGTCAGCGACACCGGACGGGTGCGCCGGCCCGGCGGCACCGTCGCCAGGTAACGGTCGAACGCCTCGAGGACCTTCGCACGGGTCTCCTCGTCAACCGCGGTGACGCCGTCCACCCGGGCGAAGCGCCGGTCGTAGTGCTCGACCACCGTGAGGTCGTCGAGCAGGCCGACCCGGGTGGAGCGCCGCGCCTGCTGCAGGAACGCGTGCACCACACCCGAGGTGGACGTCCGGGTCAGCAGGTCCGCCGACGACCCGCCCTCGGCGAGGTCGCGGATCTTCTCCCGGTAGGCGTCCGCGCAGGCCTCGACGAGGCCGGTGATCACGGCGTCGCTGAGCGCCTTGGCCCGGCCGAGCAGCGCGAGGCTGGCCACCAGCCGGCGCAGGTCCCAGCGAAACGGCCCGACGTAGGCCTCGTCGAAGTCGTTGACGTTGAAGACCAGCACCCCGTTGCTGCTCATGTAGGTACCGAAGTTCTCCGCGTGCAGGTCACCGTGAATCCACACCCGGCTCGTCCGCTCGTCGAGGAACGGGTCGTCGAGGTCGTGGACATCGGCGTAGAAAAGCGCGGCCGAACCCCGGTAGAACGCGAACGGTGAGGCCGCCATCTTCCGGAACTTGCGCCGGAACGCGCCCGGCTCGGCGGCCATCAGCTCACCGAACGCCGCGGTGAAGACGTCCCCGATCACCTGGGCGCGCTCGGATTCGGGGGCGGACGTCGTCATGCGCTGCGCTCCTCCTCGCGCGGCTACCACTGTGGTCCGCGCGTTATCCGTTCAGCATGCCAGCGCTTCCCGGCCGGGGGCCGGGCCGGGGGCCGGGCATCTCAGCACCCGGGTCAGCATCCGGGTCGGCGGGCGGGCGGGTTCGCGGGCGGGCTGTAGCGTGCCGCCAGGCCCGCGGCCGCCTCCGCCATCGCCGCGCGCAGCTCCGGAGGACCGAGCACCTCCAGGTCGGGGCCGAGCACGAGCAGGTCGCCCCGGGCGTGCCGGACCGACTCGATCGGCAGCTCGGCGCGCACCCAGCCGTCGGCGTCCGGCTCGCCCGCGGTCTGCTCGACCGCCCACGCCACCGCCGGGGCGAGCCGGAAGGGGACCATCCGCCGGCCCTCCGGGGACAGCCGCACCGTGGCGGTCCCGCGGTAGACCCCGGCCTCGTACCCGGCGGTCCACCGCTGCCAGTAGGCCGGCAGGTCGAAGTGCTCCGGCCGCTCGAACGTCTCCGGCAGCGCCGCGAAGCCGAGGATCTTCGCGACCCGGTACACCCGCACGGACCCGTCGAAGGCCGAGGCCGGGTCAGCCGGGTCAGCCGCCTCCGTCACCTCGGCCGACGCGGACGTCCCAGCCGCTTCCGGCGTCTCCGCGGGTTCCGCGGGTTCCGCGGGTTCCGCGGGCGGAGCGTCCGCGGTGTCGGCCTGGCCGTCGCCGGCGCGAGCGGCGGCAACGACGTACCAGGTGCCGCTCTTGAGGACGACCCCGAGCGGCTCGAGCTCACGGACCACCCGGCGCGGGGCGCGCCAGCGCAGGTAGTCGATCCGGACGCGCCGCCGCCCCCACACCGCGCCGGCGACCTCGGCGAGCAGCGGCACCGGCTCGGCGGCGCGGAACCAGCCGGGCGCGTCCAGGTGGAAGAGCTCCCGCACCCGGAGCGCCCGCTCCCGGGCCTCGGCCGGGAGCGCGGCGAGCAGCTTGAGCTCGGCGGCGGCGGCGACCGCGCCGAAGCCGAGCTCGGCGGCGGTGTCCGGGAGCCCGGCGAGCAGCAGGGAGTCGGCCTCGGCCGCGGTCAGCCCGGTCAGCCGGGTGCGGTAGCCGGCGAGCAGCTCGTATCCGCCGGTGGCCCCGCGCTCCGCCAGCACGGGGACGCCGGCCTCGGCGAGCGCGTCCAGGTCCCGGTAGACCGTCCGGACCGAGACCTCCAGCTCGGCGGCCATCTCGCGGGCCGTCAGCCGGCCGCGGGTCTGCAGCAGCAAAAGGACGGAAAGGAGCCGGCTGGCGCGCACGACCGGATTCTCCCCCGTCTCTTCCTGTCATCTCCCGGCGATACCTGACAGAAGAAGTCAGGTATCGGCGCCAGGATGGAGACACCCGCACCGGCAAGACGGATCCGAGGCCGGCAGGCAGCCGCTCAGCCGGCTGGCAGACGAGTGAAGGAGTTCGACGATGGCGACCACTGAGACCACTGAGACCGCGGAGACCACCCAGCCGCCCCAGGCCGCGCCGGTGACCTGGGCCGGGCTGATGCTCGACTGCCCGGACGCGAAGGAGCTGGCGACCTTCTACGGCGAGCTGACGGGTTGGGGCGTCGGCGGCGCGGATGAGGAGGGTGCCTGGGCCTTCCTGAGCCCGCCGGGCACCGGAATCATGATCGGTTTCCAGCGCGTCGCGGGCTACCAGCCGCCGCGCTGGCCCGACCAGTCCGCGCCCCAGCAGGTCCACCTCGACTTCCGCGTGGCGGATCTGGAGGCCTCGATCAGCCTCGCGGAGAAACTCGGGGCGACGCAGGCCGCTTTCCAGCCGGGCGGCGAGCGCTGGCGGGTGCTGCTCGACCCGACCGGCCACCCGTTCTGTCTCTGCCCGCCGGCGCAGGAGGGCTGAACGGGGGCGTCCGCTGGGGGGCGGGTCGCGTTCGCGTCACCTGTTCTTCGCCCCATGGTCGCGCCGGGCAGCCACAATTGCCCGGGTGCGGTACTTCCCGGCGGATCCTGCCCCTCGTCCGATCCGATGACGTCGGCGAACGATCCGTCAACGTCGACGGGCGGTCCGACGACGCCGACGGACGGCGACACACCGACCGGCCGCCACCGGCGGCCCCGACGGCAGCCCCGGCAGCCCCGTGACGGCCGTGTCCGGGCGGCGTTGCCGGTGGTCGCCACGGCGGGGCTGCTGCTGCTCTGCTCCGGCGCGGCGGCCCGGCCGGAGCCGTTGCCGCCCGACCGGGCCGGCCGGTGGGACCTGGCGGACTCCAGACCACCGGGTACGGCGCCGACCGACGCGGCGAGCCTCACCGAGATCCCCGCGGGCGTCGACCCGCTCGGGCTCGACCCCCTCGGGGAGGAGCCCGGAGCAGCCGACGAGGACGGTTCGGACGCGACAGCCCCCGCCGGGGACGAAACCGCCGGGAACGGGAGCACCGGGAAGGACGGAACCGGGAGCGACGACGGCCCGGGGTCGGCGGGCACCGTCATCACGGGTGGGCGGGGTATCCCCGACCGCGTCCTCGACGCCTACCGACAGGCCGCCGGGCGCGTCGAACAAGAACTACCCGGTTGCCACCTGCCGTGGGAGCTTCTCGCCGCCATCGGGAAGATCGAGTCCGGCCACGCGGCGGGCCGGCCGATGGCCGCGGACGGAACGGTGACCCGGCCGATCCTCGGTCCCGTCCTGGACGGCCGGGACGGGCGCGCGTTGATCCCCGACTCGGACGACGGCGTGTTCGACGGCGACGCCACGCTGGACCGCGCGGTCGGCCCGATGCAGTTCATCCCGACCACCTGGCGGACGTCCGGCCGGGACGGGTCGGGCGACGGGCGGCGCGATCCGCAGAACATCCACGACGCGACGCTCGCCGCGGGCGGCTATCTCTGCGCCCACGGGCGGGATGTGAGCCGGCCCGACCAGCTGCGCGCCGCGATCTTCGCCTACAACCCGTCGGCGTCCTATGTGAACGCCGTGCTGACCTGGATGACCGCCTATCAGGAGGACGGCGCGACCGCGCTGCCCGGCGAGCCGGCGCAGGCCGGCGACCCCGCGCCGACCGCGCCGGAGCCGCCCGTCCCCGAGCTGACCGCCCCGGAGCCGGCTGGCGAGCCGCTGGTGCCGGTCGGGCCGGGCACACCGTCCTCCGGCGGGCCGTCGACCGGGTCCCCCACCCCGGCCGGGCCGACCGGACCCGCGGCCCCGGGGCCGACGCTGCCGGCCGGCGAGGAGAAGCGTCCCCGCGTCGAGGTCATCCCGGCGGAACCCGCGCCGGGTGGCGGCGGCCAGGCCGGCGAGGACCCTGGGGCGGCGGCACTGCGCGGTCTCGGTCTCTCGGTAGGTGATCTCGCTGCCGTTCCGGTCGAGCTGGACGGCGCCACCGCCGGCTTCGAGGCGCTGGATCTCACCGCGGCACGCCGCCCGGCTCCGGCCGGACCGCTGCGGGTGGTAGCCACCGCCACGACGGAGGCCGGTCGCCCGATCACGAGAAGCGAGCTCACGATTCCCGCCGAGCCGGGCCGACCCGCGCCGGCGTCCCCCGACACCGCGGGAACCGCACCCGGAGGCACGGGAACGCCGGCCGTGGAGAACGAGCCGATCCTGCTCGCCCGGCTCTCCGGCGGGGACCTCGCCGCGGCGGGCCTGCCCGGCGGACGGTTCGTCCTCGCCCTCGAAGCGCACGCCGGGTCCGGTCGGGTGTACACGGTGCGCCTGCTGATCGGCCAGCTCGACGCGAAGGCTTTCGCCGCCCGCCCGGTGCCCACCAGCACCGCGTCCACCGGGCACCCGGCGTCCCCGGAGCCGCCAGCGGCCGCACCCGGGGCGTCCACCGGCACGCCGGGCACTCCCGTCCAGCCCGCCACACCACCGGCCGTCACACCATCCGCGGCCAAACCACCGGCCGCCACGGTGCCACCGCCCGCTACGCCGACCACCTCGACGCCGACCACCTCGACGCCGGCCGCGGTGGGATCCGGCCCCGCGACGACCACCGCGCCGGGAACGGGTGGCCCGACGGCCGCCGGCGCGCGGTCCACGGCACCCTGACCATTGGCGGGTCTCGTCAGCGGTCTCGGTCTGTCAGCGGTCTCGGTCTGTCAGCGGTCTCGGTCTGAAGGTGAATGCTCCGGGTCGGTTTCTGGCGCTCGGCTACTCGCCATTTGATTTCTTTCTCGCCGTTTCAGACAGAACTACCGGCGAAATCCACTCCGAAAGGGCGAGAAAGATGCCAACCGGCAAGAAGGACGCCCCAACGTTCGAGGGATTCGTCCGTTTAATCATGGTCATGCCGTGCGGCCCCGGCCGGCGGGAGCCCGGGAGCTCCCGCACAGGCCACCTGGCCGAGGGCTGTCAAGGACTCGAGGGCTGTCAGAGCTCGAGGGGCGCGCGCGGGGCGCGGGCCGGCACCGTCCACGATGGTGGCTGTCGGATCGCGGGTGTCAGGACGCGGCTGTCGGAACGGGGCGGGGAAGTCGGAACGGGGCGGGGAAGCAGGTGTCGGTGAGCGCACGGACGAACGGGCGGACACCGGAAGCACAGGTGAACGGGCGGACACCGGAGGTTCGGGTGAACCGGCGGACGCCGGAGGTTCGGGCGGTGGGCGCCCCGGACGCCGTGAACGAGGTCCTCGTCATGGGCGACGGCGACCCGGTGGTGCTGGTCGCGCACGCGTGGGGCGCGTCGGCGCGGGTCATGCTGCCGACGGTGGCGGGTGTCCCCGGGACGCTGGTCGCGGTGAACTTCCGCGGCTACGGGGGCTCGTCGCCCCGGCCGGACGGCTGGACGTACGCCGACCTCGCCGCGGAGCTGGCCGGTGTCGCCCGCGTGGTCGGGGCGAGCGCGGCGGTCGGGCAGAGCATGGGCGCGGGCGCGCTGCTCGCCCTGGCCGACCAGGAACCGGACCTGTTCACGACCCTGGCGCTGCTGCTGCCCCCGGCGGTCGACGAACCGATCCCGGCCGAGATCCACGAGATGTTCCGGCGGGTCCACGTCGCCAGGCTGGCCGGTGAACCGGAGGCGCTGCGGGCCGAGATCGCGCGGTGCATGTCCCCGCAGCTGCGGGACGCCCGCGGCGGCGCCGTCTATCTGCGCGCGTACGCGCTCATGCTGATGGCCTGCTCGGCGCCGACCGAACGGCCGGGCAACGCGCCCGTTCCGGACCGGGCCCGGCTGGTCCGGGTGCGGGCGCGGACGCTGGTCGTCGGCCAGGACGGCGATCTGATCCACCGGACCGGGACCGCGCACGAGCTGGCGGCGGCCCTCCCCCACGCGCGCGTGCACGTCTTTCCCGCGACGGCGCCGATGTGGAGTGAACGACTGGCTCTGCGGACCCTGCTGACGGACCACCTGACCCGAAACACACCCGGACCGGACTCGAAGTGATCAGGACGGGCACGGTATCGTCGGGTACCAGGTCGAGGGGCGCTGCAACGGACGAAGGTCCGCCACGCTCGGTCTGAAACACTCCGGCAAGGGCGCCTCCCTCACGTGGGAGGTGTTCGCGATGGCAGGTTCCGGATCGCTCGACGAGGTGGCCGTCGAGGGCCGTGCGGCCGTCGAGGGTGGTGCCGCCGTCGGGCGCACCGCCGGAGGCGCGGAGACCGGTGCCAGCGAGCGGGCGCTGCGGGAGCTGCTGGCGCGGCGGGTCGTCGTCCTCGACGGGGCCTGGGGCACGATGCTGCAGAACGCCGGCCTCACCCCCGCCGACTACCGCACGGAGCGGTTCGCCGACCACCCGAAGGACGTCACCGGCGACCCGGACCTGCTGAACCTGACCCGGCCGGACGTCATCCTCGACGTGCACCGGCAGTACCTCGCGGCCGGCGCGGACATCACGACCACGAACACGTTCACCGCCACGAGCATCGGCCAGGCCGACTACGGCCTGGAGTCGCTGGTGCGGGAGATGAACGTGCGCGGCGCGCGGCTGGCCCGCCAGGCCGCCGACGAGGCCGGCGGGAAGTTCGTCGCCGGGTCGATCGGGCCGCTGAACGTCACGCTGTCGCTGTCGCCGCGGGTGGAGGACCCGGCGTACCGGGCGGTGACCTTCGACGAGGTCCGGGACGCCTACGCCGAGCAGATCGCCGCCCTGGCCGAGGGCGGCGTCGACCTGCTGCTCATCGAGACGATCTTCGACACGCTGAACGCGAAGGCCGCGATCGCCGCCGCCCGTGACGTCGCCCCGCACCTGCCGCTGTGGATCTCGGTGACGATCGTCGACCTGAGCGGGCGGACGCTGTCGGGGCAGACCGTCGAGGCGTTCTGGAGCTCGATCGCGCACGCGAACCCGCTGGTCGTCGGGGTGAACTGCTCGCTGGGCGCCGACGAGATGCGCCCGCACGTCGCCGACCTCGCCCGCCTCGCCGGCACGTACACGGCCTGCCATCCCAACGCGGGCCTGCCGAACGCGTTCGGCGGCTACGACCAGTCCCCCGAGGAGGCCGGCCGGCTGATCGGCGAGTTCGCCGCGGCGGGCATGGTCAACGTCGTCGGCGGCTGCTGCGGGACGACCCCGGCGCACATCGCGAAGATCGCGGCCGCGGTCGCCGGCACCGCGCCGCGCCCGGTTCCCGAGTTGCCCGGGCGCACCCGGTTCAGCGGGCTGGAGCCGTTCGAGATCGGCCCGGACACCGGCTTCGTCATGATCGGCGAGCGCACCAACGTCACCGGATCGGCGCGGTTCCGCCGGCTGATCGAGGGCAACGACTTCCAGGGCGCCATCGACGTCGCCCTGGAGCAGGTCCGCGGCGGCGCGAACCTGCTCGACGTCAACATGGACGCCGACCTGCTCGACAGCGAGCGGGCGATGACGACGTTCCTGAACCTGCTGGCCACCGAGCCGGAGGCGGCCCGGCTGCCCATCATGATCGACAGCTCGCGCTGGAGCGTCCTGGAGGCGGGGCTGCGCTGTGTGCAGGGCAAGGGCGTCGTCAACTCCATCAGCCTGAAGGAGGGCGAGGAGCCCTTCCTGGAGCAGGCCCGGCGCATCCGCGACTTCGGCGCGGGCGTCGTCGTGATGGCCTTCGACGAGCAGGGCCAGGCGGAGACCGCCGAGCGCAAGGTGGCCATCTGTGGCCGGGCCTACGACCTGCTCACCCAGCGGGTCGGCTTCCCGGCCGAGGACATCGTCTTCGACCCGAACGTGCTCGCCGTCGCCACCGGCATCGCCGAGCACAACGGCTACGCGAAGGCGTTCCTCGACGCGCTGCCGCGCATCAAGGAGCGCTGCCCCGGGGTGCACATCAGCGGCGGCATCTCGAACCTGTCGTTCTCCTTCCGCGGCAACGACGTCGTCCGCGAGGCGATGCACTCGGCGTTCCTCTTCTACGCCGTGCAGGCCGGGCTCGACATGGGCATCGTCAACGCCGGCCAGCTCGCGGTCTACCAGGACATCCCCGCGGACCTGCTCGAACTCGTCGAGGACGTGCTCTTCGACCGGCGCGACGACGCCACCGACCGGCTCGTCTCGTTCGCCGAGACGGTGACCGGCAGCGGCACGAAGCGCGTCGTGGACCTGTCGTGGCGCGAGGGACCGGTGGAGCGGCGGCTGTCCCACGCGCTGGTGCACGGCATCGTCGACTTCATCGAGGCCGACACGGAGGAGGCCCGGGTCGGCGCGGCCCGCGCCCTCGACGTGATCGAGGGCCCGCTGATGGACGGCATGAAGATCGTCGGTGACCTGTTCGGCTCCGGGAAGATGTTCCTGCCGCAGGTCGTGAAGAGCGCCCGGGTGATGAAGCGCTCCGTCGCCTACCTGGAACCGTTCATGGAGGCCGAGAAGCAGCAGGCGCTGCTGGACGGCACCGCCGACGCCTCCGGCCGCAGCGGTAACGGCAAGGTGGTGATGGCGACCGTCAAGGGCGACGTCCACGACATCGGCAAGAACATCGTCGGCGTGGTCCTGGGCTGCAACAACTACGACGTGATCGACCTGGGGGTCATGGTCCCCGCGAAGGTCATCCTCGACACGGCGGTGGCCGAGAGCGCCGACGCGATCGGCCTGTCCGGCCTGATCACCCCGTCGCTGGACGAGATGGTCTCGGTGGCCACCGAGATGCAGCGGCGCGGGCTGAAGATACCGCTGCTGATCGGGGGGGCGACCACCTCACGCCAGCACACCGCCGTGCGCATCGCCCCCGCCTACGACGCCACCACCGTCCACGTGCTGGACGCCTCCCGGGTCGTCGGTGTGGTCTCCGACCTGCTGGACAGCGACCGGGCCGCCGACCTCGCCGTCCGCAACCGGGACGAGCAGCGGCACCTGCGCGAGCAGCACGAGAAACGCCAGCAGCAGCCACTGCTCACCCTCGCCCAGGCCCGGGCGAACCGCGAGCAGGTCTCCTTCGACGAGCTGCCCACGCCGGCGTTCACCGGCGTCCGGGTCGTCACGCCGGAGCTCACCGCGCTGCGCGAGATGATCGACTGGCAGTTCTTCTTCCTCGCCTGGGAGCTGAAGGGCAAGTACCCGGCGATCCTCGACCAGCCGGTCGCCCGCGAGCTGTTCGACGAGGGCAACACGCTGCTCGACCAGATCATCGCGGACGGCTCCCTGCGGGCCGAGGGCGTCTACGGCTTCTGGCCGGCGAACTCCGACGGTGACGACATCCTGATCGACGTCGGTGCTGGTGGTGGCGCTGGCGCTGCTGCCGGCGCCGACGCGGCGGGCCGGCTGCGGGTGCCGATGCTGCGCCAGCAGACCGCCAAGCCCACGGGACGCCCGAACCGCAGCCTCGCCGACTACGTGGCCCCGGCCGGCGACCATCTCGGCGGGTTCGCGGTGGCCATCCACGGCGCCGACACGCTCGCGGCCGCCTTCGAGGCCCGGCAGGACGACTACCGGTCGATCATGGTGAAGGCGCTCGCCGACCGGCTGGCCGAGGCGTTCGCCGAGTACGTCCACCTCGAGGCGCGCCGCGCCTGGTTCGAGCCCGGGTCCGAGCCGGCGCTGGCGGACCTGCACGCCGAGCGGTTCCGCGGCATCCGCCCCGCCTTCGGCTACCCGGCGAGCCCGGACCACAGCGAGAAGCAGGCCCTGTTCGACCTGCTGGACGCCGGCCGGGTCGGCCTGGGCCTGACCGAGTCCTTCGCGATGACCCCGGCCGCCGCCGTCAGCGGGCTGATCTTCGCCAACCCGGGGTCGCGGTACTTCACCGTCGGGCGCGTCGGCCGCGACCAGGTCGAGGACTACGCCGCGCGGCGCGGCCTGACGGTCGGCGACGTCGAGCGCTGGCTGCGCCCGAACCTCGCCTACGACCCCGAGTAGGGATCCGGCCGGGATCCGGCCCGGACCCCGGAGGTCCGGGCCGCCCGCTGGTCAGGCGTAGCCGAACAGCGGCGGGAAGACGAGGACCACGACCCAGGCCCAGGCGGCGTAGACCGGCAGGTAGGAGGTCTGCCAGCGTTCCAGCGCCGCGAAGGGCGCGCGCCGGCGGACCAGCCGCAGCAGGAGCCACGCCGACCAGGCGAGGTTCGCCAGCAGGATGACGTTCTCCCCGAGCGCCGCGGTCTTGTTGGGCGTGGTGCCGTACTCGGTCATCCGCCCGGTGACCGCCAGCAGGACCAGCACGTCGATGGCCAGCGCGCTCACCACCAGGGCGAGCTGCAGCCGGTCGAACAGGTCGGGCGGGGCCAGCGGATCGCGGGCCGACATCGAGTAGAGCAGCAGCCCCAGGACGACGACCAGCAGCAGGTCGAACAGGATCAGCGCGTCCCGCTCGACGTCGACGCCGGTGCCGGTCCAGCAGACGGCGATGAGGAAGGCCAGCAGGACCACGGTGAACAGCGGGGTGAACAGCCTGGTGAGCACCGGGGCGATGTTCTCGACCACGCTCTGTTTCGCCTCGACGAGCCACCCGGCCACGATGACCCCGGCCGCCGCGCCGCAGGGAAGGAGCCACTGCGAGATGAAGCCGTCCGGAGCGATTCCGATGGCTTCGAAGGTGCCGGCCGTGAACACGGTGAGCACACCGCCGCCGAGCGCGATGAGCACGAAGTAGACGAACCACTCGCCGGTGAAGCGGATGAAGTCCATGCGTCTGCGGGACGAGCGCCAGTCGTCCGCGGCGTAGGCCAGGCCCACCACGAGCCACAGGGCGATCGGCAGGTGGATGCTGGTGAGGACCAACGACTGCGAGTCGTCGGCGACGCGGTAGACGTTGGCCGCCACCGCGCCGAGCGCGAACAGCGCTCCCATGATCCCGATCAGCGTGCGCCCGGCCTGGCGGCGCCAGGCGAGGAAGCCGGCCAGCCAGGGCAGCACGAACAGGCTGAGGTTCGGCCCGTAGAACGAAGCCGAGCCGTCGTCGGTCATCCGCACGCCGAACAGCTCCGGCGCCTTGACCGACACCGCCGCGCCCGCGGCGCAGAGCACCAGCATCCGCAGGTCGCGCCGCGAGCGGCTGTCCGCGGCCGGGCCGCCGGTCAGGACCAGCTGCTTCCACAGCCGCTCCGAGTGCTCCCGGGCGAACTCGCGGGACAGCTCGTCGAGGCTGCCCATCCGTTTGACCGCGACCAGGAACGCCTCGTCCGCGCTCAGGCCGACCTCGACGAGCTCGTCGACGGAGCCGCGGAGATGGTCCTCGAGCTCGTCGGCGTCGGCGGAGCGCAGCTCCCGGCGGCGCTGCGCGTAGTGCCGCCACTGCGCGAACTGCGCCTCCAACGCGTCCAGCGGCTGCTGTGCCTCCAGCGCCCGCGGGCCCTCCTGTGCCGTCATGCGTGGCCCTCCACTGGGATCGCCGAGATGGCCGGGATGGCCGTCAGTGGGCCGCGGTCGCCGAGGCCCGTCCAGATCTCCTTGAGCGCGTCGACGACGGTGGCCCACTGGCGGCGCTGCTCGGCCAGTTCGGCCAGGCCGGTGTCGGTGATGCGGTAGTACTTGCGCCGGCGCTCGCCGGTGGCCGACCGCCAGCTCGACTCCACGTGCCCGAGCCGCTCGAGCCGGTGCAGCAACGGGTAGAGCAGGCCCTCCGTCCAGGCCAGCTCGCCGCCGGACAGCTCGTCGATCCGCTTGAGGATGGCGTAGCCGTAGCTCTCCTCCTCCGCCAGGATGCCGAGCACGATCGGCGTCGCCGAGGCGGCCACCAGATCCTTCGCGACCTTCACGACACCTCCCCTCGGTACCCTAGAAGCTCCATGCATAGTACTGCTAGGTAATCTTGAGGGACAACAGAGCCCGGCACGCGTCCGTGCTCGGAGCGTCGCGTGGCGATGTCATCGCCCGCCGGAGCCGGCAGGCGAAACGGGACGGCTCGAACCCGGGAGGCGCGGCGCGGGCGAGCGGTCCGCGTGGCCCTCGCCGCGGCTGGCGGAGTATCCGCACGCCGAGGGCCGGGGGAACTTCGGCATCTGGGTGCCGATCGAGCCCGGGCTCGATGTCGACGACACCGGGGACCGGGTCGAGCGGCTCTCCCGCACCGGCGGAGCCGTCACGCCGGAGCTGGTGAGCTGAAAGCGGGAGGTGCGGGAACGCTGAGGTGCGGGAACGCTCCGGACGGGACCGTCCTACCCCGGGCCAGCCCCTGCCGCCGGTGACCTGATGACCTGCGGTGGACTCAGGACCGGCGACCAAGGGCCGGCGGACTCAGCTGCTGACGATCTCGCTGATCTGCATGACGGGAGTGATCGTCGTGTAGTTCGTCAGGTCGGCGCTGATGGCCGTGCTGTCGGCACTCATCGCCGCCTGGAGCGCCTCCGCCGACTCGAAGAGGAAGTGCGACGCGGCCACGTACGGCCCGCGGATGCCCTGGTCGACCTCGACCTCGGTGAGCCCCCACATCCGGCAGGCCATCGGGATGTGCTTGTTCACGTAGTAGTCGATGTCGAACGTCGCGCCCTCGGTCTTCGGGTAGAACACGCTGAGCCGGATCACGGCGTCGACCTCCTCGTCCATCGCGCCGGCCGGATGCGACGCGTTTCTCCCAGCTTCTCCCACAACACGCCGCCCACGCACCCGTTGACCGGAAACGATGACGCTCACGTACCCGTCAGATGACCGCACCATCGGGACGGCGGTCATCCAGGGCGACGGTCGTGAGCCGGCGATCGTGGGAGGCCGACCGCCTCCCACCGGTCCGCACCCGCCGGGAGGCCGGGGCCGGGGCACCCAGTGAGGCTCCCAGGAACGGCGCCGCGGAACCGCGGCGCCTCAGCGACAGCCGGGACCCACTCAACAACCACACCTCGCCGGACGGTGGGGTCCGAGGCGCACAGGTCGCCCGAGGGGGGCGGACTTCCGGCGGGCTCTCACACTGGACGGGGAATCACCGGGGCGTCCCGACCGGTCCCCCCGCCCGTGGGCCGACCGCCCCCCCTTGTCTTCTCCTCGTGGTACTCCTCCTCGACGTTGACCGTCCAGACGTCGTGCCCGGTGCCGTCGAGGATGTTCTCCACCGTGAGCATGGCGGTCAGCATCGAGTGGTCGGAGTTGTTGTACCGGTGCATGCCGTTCCGGCCGACCGGGTGGACGTTGGGAACGTGGCGCGCCAGCCATTCCCGCATCACCTCCACGTTGCGCCGGTAGAACTGGTCATAGGTCGGATACGCCTTGGGGACGCGGACGACGTAGCCCTTCTCGACCGCGCCGGGGCGTACCAGCCCGAGGGCCTCGAGCTCGGCGGTGCCCAGCGCGACCAGCTCGTCGTCCGGGCGGATCCACATGTCGTCCCCCTCGAAGACGAAGAACTCCAGCCCGAGGCAGGTCCGCCCCTCCTTGACCAGGTACGGGGACCACGATCCGTAGTTCTGGATGCGCCCCACCCGAACCCCGGGGTCGTGGATGTAGATCCAGTTGTCCGGGAAGCCGAACTCCTCCGGCACGATGAGCGCGACGGTCAGGTAGTCGCGGTAGCGCAGATCGCCGGCCGCCTCGAGCACGTGCGCGGGTGGCGGCGGGTCCATGCTGGCGAGCAGGGTCGACATCGGCATCGACGAGACGACGTGATCGGCCGGCACCCGCGAGCGCTCACCGGTCGGCGTCCGCACGGTGACCGCGACCGCCCGGCCGTCCTCGTGGTGGACCCTGGTCGCGGACGCGTTCAGCACGATCCGCCCGCCCAGCTTCTCGACCTGGGCCGCCGCCTCCCACATCATTCCCGGCCCGTACTTGGGGTAGCGGAACTCCTCGATGAGGCTGGTGATCTTCTTCTGGTTCCGCTTCGGCAACACCGCGTTCACGATGGCGGCGGCGAGTGACAGGCTTTTCACCCGCTGGGCCGCCCAGTCGATCGGCATCTGGCTGACCGGTATCCCCCACACCTTCTCGGTGTAGGTCTTGAAGAAGGTCCGGTAGAGACGCCAGCCGAACCGCGCCACCAGCCAGGCCTCGTAGTTGTTCGCCCGTTCCTTCGGCGGCCGGGCGCGCGCCCACAGGTACGACCCGATGGCGAGCGACGATTCGGCCAGGCCGAGATTCCGGAGAGCGTTGAGCGCCTTCAGCGGGTAGTCGTAAAGCTTCCCGTTGTAGTAGATCCTGCTCATCCGGGGACGCAGCAGAAAATCCTCCTCGGGCAGGATCTCCCGCCAGAGCGCGTCCACCTGCGAGACCTTCGTGAAGAAGCGATGGCCCCCGATGTCGAAACGCCACCCGTCACGCACGACGGTGCGGCTGATGCCGCCGACCACGTCGTCGGCCTCGTAGCAGGAGACCGGCGCCCCTCTGGCGGCGAGCCGGTAGGCGGCGGTCAGACCCGCCGGTCCGGCCCCGATCACGACGGTGTGCGGGCGGTCGCCGGGCGGGGTGTCGGGGTTGGGCACCGATCTCTCCTTGGTCGAAAACGGGACGGGCGCGGGCGGCCGTCCCGCTCACCAGCCGCGGCCAGCGGCCAGATTGGACGTTCAGGTCTAGAAAGTTGGACATCAGTGTCCAAGGCTAGCCTGACCCGATGTCAGGCAGCGAAGGTGGGCCCCGGCGAGCGCGGCGCGGTCTTCCCGCCAAGCGGGAAGCGATCGTGGAGGCGGCGCTCGATCTCTTCGTCCGCCAGGGGTACGCGGCCACGACCCTCGACGACATCGCCACCGCGACCCCGGTCTCGCGGCAGACCGTCTACAACCACTTCGGCGACAAGGAGACGCTGTTCCGGGCGGTCATCGACACGCATCTGAACGCGACCCTCGAGACGTTGCACGCGCCGATCAGCGGCCTGACCAGCAGCCCGGCCACCGGCCCGGCCGAGCTTCCGGCCGACGCCGAGTCACAGCTGAACGATCTCGCGAGACGACTGACGGCGATCTTCCTCAATCCCCGGACGGCGCTGCTGCGACGGCTCCTCCAGGCGGAGGGCCCCCGCCAGCCACAGCTGCTCGATCTGTGGCGCACCCGCGTCGCCGGGCCCGTCTGGTCGGAGGTGATCAGCCAGCTGACCCGCCTCACGCACGCGGGCGCGCTGCGCGTCGACGACCCGATCCGGGCCGCGAGCCAGTTCATCGTCCTGGTCACCGGCACGGCCTGGCAGATCACCGAACTGGGTGTCTTCCTCTACCCGCCGCCGCCGGGCGTGGACGGCGAGCAGCTGGACACCGCGGTCCGCTCCGGCGTCGCGCTGTTCGTGCGCGGCTACCGGCCGGCGGCCCCGTGACCCTCTCGGGGCGAAGCTCCCTGGACCGGCTCCGTCAGAGCACCACGGATGGTCGCCGACAGGCCGCGCGGGAACGCCCGCCGCCCGCCGCCCTCACCGCCGGCGGGTGGTCAGCTCACCGGCGAAGAAGTCCAGGGTGGCGCGGGTCTTCGTCTGTTGCGGCCCGCTGAGGTCGACGCCGTACCGGCACAGGACGTCCGCCGTGCGCCCGGCGACGCGCAGTGCCTCGGCGGGTCGGCAGCGGGTGGAGAGCTCGAGGATGCGCGAGCCGTCGGGATACGTCCAGCGTTCCGCGAGCAGCACGCGGTCGTGGCCGGCAGGAACGATCTTGATCCGGCGGGCGTCCACCGGGCCGAACACCGCGAGATCGTCGACGTTGAGCCGGGCCGGTAGGCGGCTGGCCAGCAGCCGCAGCTGCGCCGGGGTGAACAGCCGGTGCAGCGCGCGCCGCCGGGCCATCGCCCGGTCGACGTCGACGGTGTCCAGGCGGGCCCGCAGCGCCCCGGAGCAGACGTACCGGCCGGGCATGCCGTCGATCTCGACGACGAAGTTCCGCGAACGGCGCAGCCGTGGCGGCACCTCGGCCGGGACGACGGGCCGCAGCTTCACCACCGCGTCGTCGGCGCGCCCGGCGATGCTGCGCACCCGGGCCACCACGCCGTTGCGATGCAGCGTGCGTTCGGGGGTGTCCAGGTAGAAGACCCGCAGTGACCGGGCACGGGTGAACTCGATGCCGAGCGCGGCGCAGGTCGCCTCGTGCGCCGCGACGGGCACGACCAGTTTCAGCTCGACCCGGTCGGCCTCACCGGTCAGCGCCAGCAGGTCGTCGAGATCGGTGTCGGAGAGCTGCCAGAATCGCTGCGCGGCGTGCCGATGTCGGGCGAATCGGGCCCCGCCGGCCACATCATCCCCGCCGACCCCGAAGCGGGCCTGGTCACGGGGACTTGAGTGAACGCGGGTCATCAACCTCAACGATAAGAGGACGAGGCGTTCACCTGCCAGCCAGAGATCGTCTGCGTGACCGTCATCCCCTATTCACGTCACCGCGACACACGGCCGACGCGCCGGACGGCGGCGGTCCGCCCGGCGCTGACCCGCTGTGTGTTCTGCGTGTGCTCTACGTGCCGTTCAGGCTGTGCGTGCCGTGCCGCTCAGTCGTCGACAATCTTGATGGCCTGCTTGGGGCAGGCGGTGACGGCCGCGCGGACATCCTTCGCGAGGTCCTCATCGGGAGTCTCGTCCAGGATGTTCAGATAGTCGTTGTCGTCAAGCTCGAACACCGTGGGAGCGAGCCCCACGCACAGCGCGTTGCTCTCGCAGAGCTTGAAGTCCACGACCACTTTCATGCTGACCTCCATCGGGCAGTTCGACAGTGCGGACGTCCGTCGTCTCGCCGGCCTCGGCCTCGCCCGTGGGCCGACCGTCCGATGGACGTCAGAACTTCGCGCGGGGGTGCCGCGCGCGGAGGTCAGGCTACGACTTCTTCGCCCACGAGGGTCGTTCGGTGCATCAACCGGTGCGACGTCGCCGTGTATGGGATCGCCCGGTGCAGCATGCCGGTGTTGTCCCAGATCACGAGGTCGCCTCGGCGCCAGTGGTGGCGCAGGACGAACCTCGGCTGGGTGGACCACTCGAGGAGCCGGTCGAGCAGGGCGCGGCTCTCCTCCGCCGGCCAGCCGACGACGTGGTCGGTCGTCGCGCCGACCAGCAGCGACTTTCGGCCGTTGCCGCGGGTCCAGACCAGCGGGTGCTCGCGCGCCGGCACCCGGGCCCACAGCGCGCGGGTCCGCTCCGACGCGTCGGGTTCGGCCAGTGACTGCGAGGCCGCGAAGCTGTGCACGACGCGCAGCTTCGCGAACTGCTCCTTCTCGGCCGCGGTGAGCGCCTCGTAGGCGGCGAAGGTGTTCGCGAACTCGGTGTCGCCGCCCTCGTCGGAGACCTGCCGGGCCGTCAGCAGGGTGGCCTTCTGCGGCAGCTCGTCGTTGGCGCCGTCGATGTGCCAGAAGAAGGTTCCCCGCCGGTAGGCGGCCAGGACGCTCTCGGCCGGGTCCAGGGTGATCTTCGAGATCTCGGGGTGGGTGTCCGTGCCGCCCACGGGGGCGACGACCACCTGGCCGAGCAGGCGACTGAAGGCGACCAGGTCGTCGTCGCCGACGTGGGTCTCGCGGTAGACGACGACGCCGTGGCGGGCCAGCAGGGCCTGGCAGTCGGCCGCGACCGCCGGATCGGCGAGCCGGTGACCGGCGAGGCCGGCGATCTCGACGCCGACCTCCGGGCTGATCTCGGTGACGGTCACGGCCATGACTACTCCTGTCGGATCCGGGTGTGCCACCACCCGCTGGGGACGGCGCCGGGCCGGGTCACTCTCCCGCCGGTCAGGTCCGGGTCTCGCCCGGTGGTCAGGTCTGAATGAGGTCGTCGTCGAGCTCGAGCTCGAACGAGCGCATCATCAGCGCCAGGGTCTCGTAGGCGCCGACCGTGAAGATGATGTCCAGCAGCTGCTGGGTGTCGTGCTTGGCCGCGAGGGTCTCCCAGGTGCCGGCGCCGATCGCGCCCTCGGTGAGGAGCTCGTCCACCGCGCGGATCAGCGCCGCGTCGACCGGGTCCCAGAAGGGCGCGTCCGGACCCAGCGCGATGCGGGTGATCTCGTCGTCGGTCAGGCCGATGTCGTGGCCCATGACGACGTGCTGCGTCCACTCGTAGTAGCACTTACGCAGTGCCGCCACCCGCAGGATGACGATCTCCCGCTGCCGCAGCGTCAGCGTCGTCGCGCGCTGGATGTGGCCGTTGAACGTGAAGAAGGCGTGCGCCAGCGTGGGGTGGTGGGCGAGCGTCCCCAGCGTGTTCAGCGCCTTGGGCTTGCCCTCGGAGGGCATCGGAGGGTGCAGCGGCACGGGCGGCGTCAGGGCTGCCAGGGCCGGACGCATCTCCTTGGGCCATTGCCTGAGGGGAAGCGGTTCGATCCGTGCCATATCAGAGGTTCCTCCGCCCATGCACCGGTGAACGCCCGGCAACCGATAGTGATGTCGATCACACAGCAAGTTAATAGTACTGTGATAATCGGCGCGAGCCGTCCGAACCGAACGAATCCCAAAAAATAACTATCACCTGGCGTTGCACCGGTCAAGACCCGTAGATCGATTCCGGCCGTCCGATCATCACCTCCGGCACCGCGTCACGGACGGTATTGGACCCCCCGGAAATTCCGACGCCACCGCAATGTCCGGAAAACAGATATCACGCATCCGAGAACCACCCTACCGCCCGCGATCCCACCGGATTAAGCGCCAGAGCCAGCCCCCACCTCCGCCCCGGGCGGGCGCGGTCCGACGGCGGACAGGAGCTTCGCCAGTCGTCGGTTGCACTTTTTGAAAATTTCCCTCTCGCAAAAAAGAGGACCAATATCGATCATCAGCGAGAATAAGATTAGTCCGGATCAGTTTCCGGACACCGACTTCCAAAAGATCCACAAGCGAGACGGATCCCGGCCCGGAGCCGACTTGGTGATACTCGGAGCAGACCTCCGGCGGGGTCAGGTGCCCTTCACGAAGGGATAGATCCGGGTGAAGTCGACGCCCGGATCGACGACCGCGAACCGCTCCCACACCGCCGCCGTGACCGACCCGATCCGCGAATTCCGCGAATTGTCCGAGTCCCCCACGGCGCCGTCGCGTTCCCGCACGGCCGCCAGATAGAGCGCGACGTCCTTCGCCATCAGCGAGTTGGTGAAACCCGCCGCGTAGCGCCCGGTCAGTACGTGGTTGGGGAACTTGTCGCCGGTCGCCGAGCTCCGGCCGCTCGCGCCGTTCAGCGCCTCGAGCATCGTGACCGGGTCGAGTCCGGCCGCGGTGCCGAAGGCTATCGCCTCACTGGTCGCCGCCAGCGCCGTCGCGGAGAGGAAGTTGTTCGCCAGCTTCAGCGCCTGTGCCAGGCCCGGCTCGTCGCCCACCCTGACCCGGCGGTCACTCAGGCCGGCCAGGACGGGCGTGACCGCCGCGCAGTCGGCGGCGGACCCGGCGAACATCACCGTGATCGTGCGCGCCCGGGCGCCCGCCACGCCACCCGACACCGGCGCGTCGACGTAGCCGACACCGGCACCGGCCAGCCGGGCGGCGATCCGGCGCGCGGCGGCCACCCCGACCGTCGAGGTGTCGACGACGTGCGCCGCCCGCCGGCCGGCCAGCGCGACGATCTCACCGGCGACCTGCTCGGACGCCGCCCCGTCGGGCAGGCTGCACACGACGGTGTCCGCCCGGCCGGCGACCTCGGCGACGTCGGCCGCGCCGGCCGCCCCCGCCGGCACCCGGTCCGGGCCGGCCGCGTCATGGGCGACGACGTCGAACCCGGCGGCGACCAGGTTCGCGGCCAGGGCACCGCCCATGCTCCCCAGGCCCACGAATCCGACCGTCGCCCTCGTTCCCGCCACGGACGACAGCCTCGCAGAAAGTAGACTGATGCGTCTACTTGATGCGCTCCGACGATCGATCCATGCGAACAAACCCGGCACAGGTGCTTTCCCGCGGCGTTCACCCTGAGTCAACCGCCCGGCCGTCGCGGACTCCGAGAATTTCTCTCAGCCGCTCCGCCGACGGGTCGGCGGGAGGTTTTCTCGTGGACCACGCGGTTTACCACGTGCTCGAACAGAGCCGGGAATACGAGGTCGATCTCGTCGTCACCGACGGCCGGTGGCCGGACGGACTGACCGGATTCGTGTTCGTCGTCGGGCCGGCCCAGCCGACGGTACTGGACTTCGCGCCGAGCGGCCCGGGAATGCTGACCCGGGTCGACCTGGCGAGACGCACCTGGCGGACCCGTCGGGTGGTCACCCCGGACCTGGCGATGCTCGGCGGGCTGCGGGCCGCGCTGGCCCCGGAGGAGCTCCAGCGGCTGCTGGCCGGCACCCGTCCGGCACTGAGCCACACCGCGCCGCACTTCTTCGGTGACCGGCTGCTGCTCACCGCCGACCGACAGCGGCCGGTGGAGCTCGACCCGGTCACGATGACCTACCGCACGTTCCTCGGCGCGCTGTCCGAGTACCCCCAGGTCAGGGCGCACCCGCTGTTCCCCGGGGTGCAGACGACCTCGCACCCGGTGGTCGACCCCGACGAGGGCTGCCTGTGGTGGAGCAACATCCACCTGCGTCCGCGCGGCCGGTCGACCACGGACGTGGAGGGCCCGCTGTCGGTGGTGCGCTGGGACGGCCACGGCGAGCTGGAGACCTGGGAGGTCCCCGGGGCGCGCATCTCGCAGGGCACCCACGAGATCGCGGTGACCCGCGACTACGTCGTCTTCACCGAGATCGGCTTCCAGCCGGAGCCCGGCAGCGTCGCCGGCCGCGGCCGCACCAAGCCGCACCTGCCGTTCACCGACATCTACCTGGTCGCCAAGCGGGAGCTGACCCGGGCCCGGGTCGGCTCCGCCGTGCCGGTGACGCACGCGCGGGTCCCGTACGAGTCCTTCCACGAGTTCGCCGACTACGGCCAGGACGGCGACGACGTCACGCTGTACGTCGCGCACTCGAACGGCTGGGACATCAACTACGCGATCACCCGCTCGGACACCGTGTGGCGCACCGGGGCCCGGCTGCCCAGCTGCCTGTCCGGGTTCATGCCGACGCCGGTCGACGCCGCGCCGGTCGGGCGGCACGTCATCGACGGCCGGACCGGGCAGGTGCGGCAGAGCAGGTACTTCCTCGACCCGCGGCGGCACTGGGGAACCCTGCTGTACGCCCGCGACACCCGGCCGGCCGCGCTCGAGCGCGGCCGGTACCTGTGGCAGGCGTACTGGGGCGCCACCCCCGACACGATGGTCTCGGCGATCGTCGAGATGTACGCCGACCATCCGTTCCGGGTGGTGGACGTCGACGACCTGCCCACGGCCGAGATCCCGTCGTCGCTGGTCTGCGTCGAGCTGGAGTCGATGACCGAGCGGTCGGCGTGGACGTTCCCGGCCGGGACGATCTGCGAGTCCCCGGTCTTCGTGCCCGACGGGGCCGGTGGCGACGGCTGGGTGGTGGTCTTCGTCAAGCACGGGGACCGCACCGAGCTGCAGGTCTTCGACGCCCTGGCGCTCGGTCACGGCCCGTGCGCCGTGGCGACGGCCCCGGGCCTGCGCATGCCCGTGCTGTCCCACTCCGGCTACACGGAGACCCTCCGCTCCCCCGGCGCCGGCTACCGGCGCTCGTTCGCCGCCGACCTGGGCACCGGCTGGCACGACCTCTCCCCGGCCACCCGCGCCATCGTCACCGAGATCGTGGAGGCGTTCGGCTAGGGCTCCGGGCGCGTCACCTGTTGACGTCGACGGCGGCCAGCCTGTCGGCGTCCAGAATCAGGTCGATCTCGCGGATCCGGCCGTTCACGACGGTGAGGCCGACGACCGCGATCAGCCCGGCCCGGCCGCGCGCGATCATGCCGGCGGCGCCGTTGACGAGGGCGGGTTCCCAGAGACCGGCGAAGCGTGGGCCCTGCGCGGCGGCGTGGCCGGCGACGTCACCGGCTCCGGTGAGCAGCCGCGGGGCGAGCCAGGCGCGGGGCCCGGTGTCGACCCGGAGCCGGACGTTCGGGTCGAGGAGTCCGACGAGCGCGGCGAAGTCACCGTCGCGGGCGGCGGCGAGGAAGGCCTCGGCCACGCGACGCTGGGTGGGCAGGTCGGGATCCGGCCGGGTGCCGCTGCCCTGGACACGACGGCGGGCGCGGCTGGCCAGCTGCCGGGTCGCCGCCGGGGTCCTTTCGAGGACGGGGGCGATGTCGTCGAACGGGACGCCGAACATGTCGTGCAGCACGAACGCGAGCCGCTCCGCCGGTTGGAGACTGTCCAGGACGACGAGGAGCGCCAGACCGACCGAGTCGGCCAGCAGGACGTGTTGTTCGGGATCGGGGCTGTCGGTCTCGATGATGACCGGGTCGGGCAGCCAGGTGCCTGGCAGGTCCTCGCGCCGAGCCCGGCGGGCGCGCAGCAGGTCGACGCAGACGCGCCCGACGACGGTGGTCAGCCAACCGGCCAGGTTGTTGATCGCCGTCCCGTCGGCCCGGCTGAGCCGCAGCCAGGCCTCCTGGACCGCGTCGTCGGCGTCCGCGAAGGAGCCGAGCATGCGGTAGGCGACGGCGCGCAGCTGGGGACGCTGGCGTTCGAACTGTTCGGCGCACCAGGCGGGGTCAGTCACGGCCGAACGCCTCCCGGCGGATCACCCGCAGGAGGGTCGGGGCGTTCTCGCCGGTCGTGATCTCGACCGTCCGGCCGACGAGGCTCCTCCCGGTGGCCTGCGTCAGCAGGCAGTCGGCCAGGTCGGCGCGGCTGGTGAAGACTCCGTCCAGTGGGCTCTCGCTGACGGTGTAGCGCGAGACTCGGTCGGCGTCGAACAGCCCGGCGGACCGGATGATCGTCCATTCCGCGCCGCTCTCGCGGACGATCCCCTCCATGGCCCGCATGTCCGCGTACGTGGTCCGGCCGATCGTCCTGGCGATCATCGGCTGCATGATCCGGTTGAGCACGAACCCGCCCTCGCTGTGCGGGTGGGGGTCGACCGCCGTCGAGCTGACGACGGCCAGCCGTTTCACGCCGTGCCGCGCCATCGCTTCGAGAATCCGCGCGGTCCCCTGGCTGTAGACGGTGATCGGGGCACGGGTGAACGGAACCCCCAGGCTGGACAGCACCGCGTCGGCGCCCGCGATCGCCGGCGTGACGGCGGCCCCGTCGGACACGTCGGCCCCGATGACGGTGAGCCGCTCACCGGCCAGCGGGAACTCCGCGGGGCGGCGGGTCACCGCCGTCACGGCGTGGCCCGCGTCGAGTGCCTGTCGCGCCAGGAGGCGCCCGGTGGCCCCGCCGGCTCCGAAAACCGTGATCTTCATAAAGCTGCCGTCCCTCGCCTGCGCTCGTGTCCGCCCGATGGCGCGGTCTGGTTCCCGCGCCGCGGGCGCTCCACGGATACGTCGGATCTCGCAGGTCGGATGTGACGGGCGAACGACAGCGGCCGGGCGCGTGGGTGACGCGCCCGGCCGCTGTTCGGGAGACCGGTGGGGTCAGCCCCGGTTCGAGGCGCCCCGCGGGACGTCCCGGAAGGCGATCCCGCGGTCCTTCGCCGGTTCGCGGGGCATGCCGAGCACCCGCTCGCTGACGACGTTGCGGGCCATCTCGGTGGTGCCGCCGCCGATGCAGCTCACCTGCCGCAGCAGGAAGTCGTTGCCGCACTCGGCGGTCGCGCCGTCGTCGTCCGTCCAGGCCGCGCTCGCCCCGCCGGCGAGGTTGAACGAGAGCGTCGTGGTCCGGGCGGCCGTCACACCGGTGAACAGCCGGCCGATGGCCGCCGACTGGTCAGGCATCCTGCCCGACCGCAGGCCGCGGGACAGCCGACCCTGCAGCGCGTGCGTGACGAGGTCGAGCATGCGGCCCTCGCCGATCAGGTCGCGGGCCAGCGGGTCCTCGAGCCGGCCGGCGTCACGCGCGATCTCCACCAGGTGGGTGGCGCGGATCGTGCCGCGCGCCCCGTCGGCGGGGATGGTGACCAGCGGCGAGTTGTGCAGCATCCGCTCGTGGAACATCCACCGGGTGCCGACCGTCCAGCCGTCGTCGACCTCGCCGATGCGGTCGGTGTCCGGGACCCGCACGTCGGTGAGGTACTCCTGGCAGAACTCCTTGTTGCCGTTCAGCATCTCGATGCGGTTCACCTCGATACCCGGCTGGTGAATCGGCAGGATGAACACGGTCAGCCCGCGGTGCTTCGGGACGTCCCAGTTCGTCCGGGCCAGGACGAGGCCCCAGTCCGACCACCAGGCGCCGGTCGTCCAGATCTTCGAGCCGTTCAGAATCCAGTCGTCACCGTCGCGGACGGCGCTGGTCAGCGCGGCGGCGACGTCCGAACCGGCACTCGGCTCGGACAGGAACTGCATCCACAGCTCCTCGCCCTTCAGAATCGCCGGGATGTGCTGGCGCTTCTGCTCCTCGGTGCCGAAGTCGAGCAGCACCGCGGCGCACGGCGAGAAGGTCGGGGCCTGGATGTCGGCGGGATACTCGTAGCCCGAGATCTCCTCGCTGAAGGCCTTCTGGTGGTCCGCGGTGAGCCCCTGGCCGCCGTATTCACGGGGGAAGGCGATCCCGGCGAAACCCGCGTCGTAGAACATCCGCTGGATCTCGCGCTGGCGCGCGACGGCGGCGAGCTCCGCCTCGTCGCTCTCCCCCGCGCGCATCACGCCGATCCCGCTGCCCGCCGGCAGCGGCGCGAGGTTGCCCCGGATCCAGGCCCGCGCCCGCTGGCGGAAGGTCTCGACGTCCTCGATGTCGCCCGTGCTCATGCCCGCTCCTTGAGATGTTCGACCACGCCGGCGATCCGCTGCCGGTGCTCGGCGGGGGTGCCGTACAGCGCGCGGTCGAGGACGACCCGGCGCAGGAAGAGATGCAGGTCGTGCTCGAAGGTCACGCCGATCCCGCCGTGGATCTGGACACAGTCCTGGAGCAGCTCGACCCCGTACTCACCGATGAACGCCTTCGCGGCGCTGACCAGCTCGGGGGCGTCCGGCGACTCCGCGCCGACGGCGCTCGCCGCCGTGTCGCTGATGGCGTGCGCCGCCTCCAGCCACGACTTCATGTCCGCGAACCGGTGCTTGAGCTCCTGGTAGGAGGCCAGCGGCCGGCCGAACGAGTAACGCTCGAACGCCCACTGCACCGTCATGTCGAAGGCGGCCTGCATCGCGCCGACGCTCTCCGCGCTGAGAATCACCAGGGCGAGCTGAAGCTGGCGCTCCACCTGCTCCGCGGCCCCGCCGAGCTCACCGACCAGCGCGCTCGCCGGCACCCGCGCCCCGTCGAACCGGACGCTGGAGAAGCGCCGGGTCAGGTCGACGGTGCGCAGCGGCTCGACCGTCACGCCCGGCGTGTCGGTCGGGACGAGCACCTGGGTGAGGCCCGCCTCGCCGCGCCCCGTGACCAGCAGGAACTGCGCCACGCCCGCCGACTCGACCGGCCGCTTGACCCCGTCGAGGACGATCTCGTCGCCCTCGACCCGGCAGGTCAGCTCCACCGTGCCCAGCCGGTCGTTCGGCGCCGGCTCGGCGTAGCCCCACGAGGCGATCGCCGTGCCCTCCAGCAGCCCCGCCAGCACGGCCTCGTGCGCCGCGCCGCCGACGGCGCTCAGCGCCGCCGCGACGACGTTCGTCGGCACCAGCGGTCCGGGCGCCGCCCGGAGCCCGAACTCGTGCGCGGCCACGGTCAGGTCGACCAGGCCCGCCCCGCTGATCGAACCGCCGCCGTGCTCCTCGGCCACCAGCAGGGACGTCCAGCCGAGCTCGGCGCCGGCACGCCAGTAATCCGCCTCGAATCCCGAGACGTCGTTCCGCAGCCGCCGGATCTTCTCGGTGGGCACCCGGTCGGTCAGATACCGAGCCGTCGCCTCCCGCAGGACTTCCTGATCGGGATCCAACTCCAGCAGCACAGTCTGTTACCTCCACGACGCTTGAGGCCCTCGCGCGCCACCTGGCACCGCAAGAGGTCAGACTGAAAACGTATAGCGATTTTTGACAGAACTTCAACAGTTACCCCGGTACCGCCGGGAACCCCCGATCCCACCCCTGACGCGGTGACGGAACCGGCCCACCCGGGGACCCTGCGACCGGAATCCCACGGACGGTGCCCGGGCGGTCGCCAGAAGGTCGCCGGGGCGGGCCGGAGCCAGGCGGGTCCGAGCCGGAGCGGCGACCGCGGGCGGCCCCGGCGGAGACCGACGCCGGGGCCGGCGCTCAGGAGCCGGCGCTGTAGATCACCTTCGTCGGCGTGATGCGCACGATGATCCGCTGCTCGCCGGGCTGGCGGAACGGGTAGCTGTCGACCCCGAGGTACTTCTTGGCCAACCGGTCGATGTGGGCGTCGGCGCCCTCCGTGTCCAGGGTGGCCGTGCCCGTCACGCTGACCACGTGGTAGCGGTCCTCCGGGTCGAGCACGCCCACGGACACCCGCGGGTCCTTGCGCAGGTGCTTCTCCTTGACCCGCCCGACCGCGGTGTTGAACAGGACGTCGTCGCCGTCCACGTCGACCCAGACCACCGTGCTGTGCGGCGAGCCGTCCGCGGTCAGCGTGGTCACCCACCCGTGGAAGGGCTGCTCCAGCAGCGCCTTCGCCCCGTCCTCGAGCTTGCCCATGTCCTTACCTCCGTCGTCGTGGGTACCGGCACGGCACGGCGACCTCGACCGCCCCGCGGCCCCACCCCGCCTGGACGACGCCACCGGTCGTGAACGTCGCCGCCCGAACGCTCAGCGGCGCCGGACCATCGTGATATTCCCGCACCCGCGCCACCCACCCGGCACCAGCCGCGCCGAGCCGGCCGGGGACGGCCGGGGACGGCGCGAGCCAGCCCCGTCAGCCGACGACGTCCGTGGTCGCGGCGGCGACCTCCTCGGCCGCGTCCTCGGTGATGTCGAAGTCGTACTCGAGCGGCACGATCAGCCGGTAGGGCAGGAAGGCCAGCTCCTCGTAAGCCCCGCGGTGCGCGGGGAACCGACCGACGGCCCGCCAGTACCGCTTGGCCTCCTCGATCCGCCCCATCACCAGCTCGGGCTGGTCCTCGCACAGCAGCAGGTGCAGCACGAGATCCGACCCCGACGCCGCCGCGCCATCCCCGTCGGCCCCAGGCTCGCCTCCGCCGGCCCCGCCCGCGCCGGCCCCGTCCGCCCATTTCAGTCGGACGGCGCCGAGCAGCCCGGGGACGGCCGCCAGGTCGGGCAGGTGCACCCGTTCCCACCAGGCCACCGCCTCGTCCAGCCGGGCCGCCGACGGCGCCCGCCCGAGAGCCACGATCACCCCCCGGTGCGCGAGATACGGGACGGCCACGGACCGCACCAGGCACCCCGGGCGGCTCCAGGCCGCGGCGACCCGCCACCGCGAGCTGTGGCGAGGCCGCCCGATCCGCCAGAAGCGCCCGCCCCGCAGGAGCGTCCGGTCCAGGGCGAGCCAGCCCTCCCGGGCCTGCTCACTGGTCATGTCGAGCGGACCGCCGAACCAGTAGGTGGTCAGGTACGGCGGATACCCGCCGAGCAGGTCGGAACGGACGACCCCCGGCGCTTCCCGCAGGTCGCGGGGGGCGACGTAGCGACGTCCCAGGAGCACGTCGGGCTTGGCCAGGTGCTCGGGCATGTGGTCGAGGTCGTACCACCGGTTGTACTCGACCGTGCACTCAGCCGGGATCTCCAGCAACGCCAGCATCATCCCGTCGATCTCCACGGCAACCGACCCCCTCGCGTCCAGCGGGACACCATCAAAGCGAGCCCGAGCCTCCCAGAACACCCACCCGGACGAGTGGGGCTGTGAGCGGGGCGGGAAGGGGCGCAGGGGTGGCGGGAAGCATGGGATGGGGGCGAGGCTGGGGGTGAGCGTTGACCTTTTCCGACTCCCGTGGATGAATACTGATGTCGACGTCAATGTCGGACAGCTCCCCCGGGTTCCCGTCGACCGCGGTCCCGCTCCCGTCCGCCCAGCACCGGCGAAGGAGACCCGATGCATCCCGACAACGCGACCGACAGCCCGGCCCTGAGCTCGACCGGCAACGCGAACGACAGCCCGACCACGAACCCGGCCGGCGGCGCGGGTGACAGCGCGACGCGGCCCGAGCACGTCGACCACAAGGCCGAGCACGTCGACTACGAGGTCGTCGACGAGCACATCGCCGTCATCACACTGAACCGGCCGCAGGCCGCCAACGCACAGAACGCCACGGTCCTGCGCGAGCTCGACGAGGCCTGGCAGGCCGCCGACGCCGACGCCGAGGTCCGGGTCATCATCCTGAGATCTACCGGGAAGCACTTCTCGGCCGGCCACGACATGTCCGGAACCGAGAGTGACGTCCCGCGCCCGGCGTGGACGCCCGACAGTGGTTACGACTGGGAGACCCGGCACTACCTGCACTACGCGAAGACCTGGCGGGACATCCCGAAACCGTCGATCGCCGCCGTCCAGGGCAAGTGCATCGCCGGTGGGCTCATGCTCTGCTGGCCCTGCGATCTCATCGTCGCCGCCGACGACGCCGAGTTCTCCGACCCCGTCCTGCACATGGGCATCGGCGGGGTCGAGTACCACGGTCACACCTGGGAGCTCGGGGCTCGCAAGGCCAAGGAGCTGCTGTTCACCGGTGGTCCCGTCACGGCCGCCGAAGCGCTCGGGCTCGGCATGGTCAACAGGGTCGTCCCGCTCGACGACCTGTACCCGGCCACGTTGGAGCTTGCCCGCCGCATCGCCCGCCAGGACCCGTTCGCGCTGCGCATGGCCAAGCGCGCCGTCAACCACACCCTCGACGTCCAGGGTTTCACCACCGCCGTCGACTCGGTGTTCGACATGCACCACCTCGCCCACGCCCGCGCCGCGCTGCGGAACAACGGCACTCCCTCCCTCGCCGGGCTGACATCCATGAAGAACCGCGGCAGGTCCTCGTGACGGCGGCGGTGACCGAGCCGCGTGGCGCCGGGGGGTCCGTCTTCGTCAGCAACGGCGGGGTCCGGCTGCACGCGCTCGACAACGGACGACGGGGCGCCGCCGCGCCGCCGGTCGTGGTGGTGCCGGGCATGGGCGAGTCCGCGGCCGAGTACGGCTGGCTACTCGACCGGCTCGGTGAGCAGCGGGTCCACGAGCACCGGTCCACCGGGCGACGGGTCGTCGTCGTCGACCTGCGGGGGCGGGGCGGCAGCGACGCGCCGGCCAGCGGGTACACCTGGGAGGACCACGTCGGCGACCTGGGCACGGTCATCAGCGCGCTCGAGGTGGAGCGGCCGGTCCTCGTCGCGTTCTCACGCGGGTCGTCCTACGCGCTCGGTCATGCGCTGGCGCATCCGGAGCGGGTGCGTGGGCTGGTGGTCGGCGACTACGGGGCACGGCACGTGCGCCCGCCCGACGCCGTCGTCGAGCGGCAGCTGCGGGCGGAGATCCGCGGTGTGCCGATGATCGACCGGATGGCGGACCACGCGGCACGGGCGATCTTCGCCGAGAGCCGGGACGTACCGCTGTGGGACCGGCTTTCCGGACTGAACTTCCCCGTCCTGGTGATCAGGGGCGGGCGCCGCAGCACGGTGGTGACCGACCAGGTCGCCGACCAGTGGCGCCGCGCGCTGCCGGCGGTCGAGATCGAGACCATCCCCGGCGCCGGCCACGACCTGTGGAGCGGTGATCCCGACGCCTACCTCGCGGCCCTCGTCCCCTTCCTGGACCGGCTCACCGACGTCGGCCGGGACGGTGCCGTGAGCGCGTGACGGACCTCGCCGCCCCCGGGCCGGCTCACCGAGGGATCCGCCATGGCGGATCAGGCGTGGCGGGGCTGGAGCGCCGTTCGGGGACTGTCCGGATCGGGGACGGCGAAGGCCCGGCGGGCGTGGGCGAGCAGTTCTCGGACCGCGGGGCCGGCCGGGGCGCGCCAGACGAGGGTGAGCAGCGCCGGCAGGTCGAGGCCCTCCACGGGGAGCGCGACGAGGCGGTCGCCGTACGCCGCCGCCATCGACGTGCTGAGGACGGCCACGGCCAGGCCGCGGCTGGCGAGGTCGGCTATGGCATCGGGCGCGCTGGCCTGCAACGCGATCCTGGGGTGAAGGTCGCGGGCCTGGCAGGCCCGGTCGAACACGGTGCGCAGGCCGGTGCCGGGCGGCATGCACACGACCGGGTGCCGACACAGGTCACGCAGGGTGATCCGGGGCCGCTCCGCCAGGGGGTGACCGGGCTGGACCGCCGCCACCAGCAGCTCCTCGACGATCGTCAGCGCCCCCAGCCCCTCGGGGGCCGGGGCGGCGCTGCCCACCAGGGCCAGGTCTACCGTCCCGGCGCGGACCTCCGAGACGAGCTGGTCGGAGTTGCCTTCCAGCAGGGAGACGTCCACCCCTGGGTGGGCGCCGCGGAAACCGGCGAGGGCGTCGAACAACGGTGTGACGGTGCAGCCGGTGACCATGCCGACGGTGAGCTGGCCGCGGATCAGGCCGGTGACCTCGCCGACCGCCTGGCGCAGGGCCGCGGTGGCGGCGAGCGCGGCCCGGGCGCAGCCCAGCGCGGCCTCCCCGGCGGCGGTGAGCGTCACCGCGCGTCCTGACCGGTCGAACAGCTCGGCGCCGAGATCCCGTTCGAGCTGGCGGATCTGTGCGCTGACCCCGGACTGGCTGACGTGGCTGCGCTCGGCCGCCCGGGTGAAGTTCCGCTCCTCGGCGACCGCGACGAAGTACTCCAGCTGACGCAGTTCCATAAGCAATGATGCTAGCCGTGAGTAGATCCATCTGTTGGACTTCTGATTCCCCCGGTCGCAGGCTGGACGGCAGGACACAGCCGACCAGGGAGGCAGCCATGCCGCAGCAGCAGGCGGACCGGCAGGAAGCGCGCCGGCAGGAGCAGGAGCAGGACCTTGACCAGGGCCAGGAGCGGCGCTACCAGGACTACGAGAAGGCCATGCGGCCCGAGGACATCACCCGGCTGTTCGTCGAGCGTTCCAACGCCGGTGACGCCACCGGCGTCGCCGCGCTCTACGAGGAGAACGCGGTGCTGGCCTACCCGCCCGGCGGACGGACGGTCGGCCGGGAGGCCATCCGGAAGCTGTGGGCGGCGGTGCTGGCCGGCGGCCCCCGCTTCGAGCCGGAGCAGCCGCTGCCCACCCTGGTCAGCGGCGACATCGCGCTCACGTCGACGCCGCCGAGGGACGGGGCCGGCGCCCGGGCGCAGGTCGTCCGCCGCCAGCCGGACGGGAGTTGGCTGCGGCTGCTCGACCAGCCCGAGTTCACCCCGCCGGCACGCTGAGCCCGTGGGCCCACGCCCACGGGCGGTCAGGCGTCCACGGTGGTCATCCGAGCACGGGGGTGGTCATCCGAACACGGTGGACGTCCGGGCGCGGCGGTCGTCCACGATGACCTGGAGCGCGATGGCGGCCCAGATCGGCAGGTTCAGCGCGACGACGGCCCACGGCAGGGCGAGGCCGGCGGCCGCCGTCCAGGCGATCACGGCCAGCGCGCCGCAGGCGGCCACGACGACACCGAGGTAGGTGACCGGCGCGGCCTCCAGCGGCGCGTGCAGGGCCCAGAGCAGCAGCAGGAACGCGATCAGGGGCAGCGCGACGGCGAACCCGGCGACGCCGTCCGAGGCGTGGATGTCGTGCACGAGGGTCTCCGCCGTGACCTCGAGGCCCGCGCCGAGCGCGGCGAGGGCGGCGAAGATCCCGTAGTGCCCGTAGCCCCAGTAGAACGACATCCCGCGGTGGGTGGCCAGGCCCCGGCCGGCGGGCGCGGCGAAGTACAGCCACCAGCAGCCGAACAGCACGCCCAGCCCGCCGCCGCCGAGCAGGACGGCGTCGGTGGTGACGCCGGCCTCGACCGCCGGGGTGAGCGCGCGGGAGGCCGCGAGCACGCTCTCGCCGAGCACGATGATCGTGAACAGGCCGTACCGCTCGGCGATGTGGTGCGGGTGCCAGGTGGTCGCCGTGTGCCGCTCGGCCCACAGCGGGACGGCCAGCTCCAGCGCGACGAGCACGAAGAAGCCGACGAACCCCGCGGTCTCCGGCAGAGCCAGCCGGGCCAGCCAGCCGGCCTGGATCACGACGGTGCCGGCGGCGTAGCGGTAGGCGGTCGCCCGGCTCGCCGGGTCGCCGTGCCCGGCACGCAGCCACTGCGTCACCATCGCCGCCCGCATGATCACGTAGCCGGCCGTCACCGCGGTGAAGTCGGTGTCCTCGAACGCGGCGGGCACGCCCGCGGCGAGCACGAGCACACCGCCCATCTGCAGCAGCGTCAGCAGTCGGTACGGGACGTCGTCGCAGTCGTAGGCGGAGGCGAACCAGGTGAAGTTCATCCACGCCCACCAGATGGCGAAGAAGACCATCAGGAAGCTGACGAGGCCGTCCCCGACGTGGTCGTCGGCGACGGCGTGCGCCAGCTCGACCGCCGCGGCGGCGACGGCGACCACGAAGGTCAGGTCGAACAGCAGCTCCAGCGGCGTCGACGCCCGGTGGCTCTCATCGGCGGAGCGGGCCCCCATCGGCACCCGCCAGCGGCGCCCGACGGGGGCGGTCGGCTCGGACGTCTCCGGCACGGTCGACCCCTTCGTGATCATTCGCGTACGACACCGGAGCCGAGCCAACGACCGCGTTACGAGCGGTTCCGGGAGACGACAGCTCGTGGGCGCCGGCGCAGGCGTTCAGCTGTCGGTCTCGCCGAGCTTCCGGACGTAGTCCTGAGCCTTGTCGACACCGATGTCGATCTTGTCGCCGTACTTGCCGCCGGTCCGGTCGTCGGCGATGTCACCGGCCTTCTCCAGACCGTCGACGATCTTGTCGTCGTGCTCCTCGGCGAGATCCTCGGCCTTGTCCTTGAGATCTTTCAGCCGGTCGAACATCCGTTGGCTCTCCGCTCCGTCGTTGGCGGGCCCTGCCCGCATGCGGGGCACATGGTCTCACGTGCGGCGGGACAGCGGCGCCGGTCCACAGCACCACTGCCCAGGTCAGAGGCACCGCTTTCCCGCGCGGCCGGCCGGACGCGGCGGACGGACCTGGGCAGCGGTTGGTGGCGCCCCGCCGCGAGACTGTGGGAGAAGCGGGATATGGACGGACTACAGGGAAAGATCATCCTGGTGGCGGGCGCGGCCACCGGGCTCGGGGCCGACTCGGCCGGGCGGCTGGCCCGGGAGGGCGCCAAGGTCGTCGTCGGCGATCTGGACCTCGCCGGCGCGCAGCGGACCGCGGCGGCCATCCGGGAGGCCGGCGGCGACGCGGTCGCGGCGGGCTTCGACATCTCCGACGACGCCTCCGTCGCCGAACTGGTCGCCTTCACCGTGCGCACCCACGGCGGCCTGGACGCCGTGCACGTCAACGCCGGCGACATGGGCGCCGTCCAGAAGGACAGCAACGTCGTCGACATCGACCTGGCGATCTGGGACCGCACGGTCGCGGTGAACCTGCGCGGCCACATGCTCGTCAGCCGGCACGCCATCCCGCGGCTGCTGGAACGCGGCGGCGGCGCGCTCGTCTACACGTCGTCCATCGCGTCGTTCACCGGCGAGCCGCAGCGCCCCGCGTACGCGGTGACCAAGGCGGGCATCAACGCGCTCGCCCGGCACGTCGCGTCCCGGTGGGGCACCGAGGGGATCCGCGCGAACGCGGTGACGCCCGGGCTGATCCTCACCACCGAGATCCGGGAGGGCGCCCCGCCGGACATGCTGTCGGCGATGCTGGCCCGCACCCGCAGCACCCGGCACGGCGAGGCCCGGGACATCTCGAGCATGGTCGCCTACCTGCTCTCGGACGAGGGATCCTGGATCAACGGGCAGGTCGTGAACGTCGACGGCGGCACGGTCCTGCGCTGAGCGCCGAGCGCCGGTCCGTGAAAATCGGAACAGGCCCGCGACCGGAGGCTCCGTGACGTGCCAGTCTGTTAGCGCTGTCTAACAGCAGTCCGGCAGGCGACTGCCGTCCCGCCCATCTCGTCCCCGCCTCGTCCAGTGGAAGGTCAGCCGATGCACTTCGAACTCACCGAGGATCAGGAGCAGCTCAGGGCCGGTGCGCGGGAGCTCGCCCGCAGCTTCGGGGACGAGTACTGGGCGGAGAAGGACCAGCAGGGCGAGTTCCCATGGGATTTCTACAACGCGTTCGCCGAGGGCGGCTGGCTCGGCATCGCCATCCCGACGGAGTTCGGCGGCGGCGGCCTGGGGATCGCCGAGGCGTCACTGCTGCTTGAGGAGATCGCCGCCTCCGGTGCCGGCATGAACGGGTGCAGCATCATGCACCTGACGATTTTCGGCCTGAACACGATCGTCAAGCACGGCAGCCCGGACCTGCAGAAGGAGATCCTGCCGTCGGCGGCGGACGGCTCGCTGCACGTGTGTTTCGGCGTCACCGAGCCGAACGCCGGGACGGACACCACCCGGATCACCACCTTCGCCGAGAAGGTGGACGGCGGTTACCGGATCAACGGCCGGAAGGTCTGGATCACCAAGGCCGGCGACTCGCAGAAGATGATCCTCATCGCGCGGACGACGAAGCGCGAGGAGGTCACCAAGCCCACCGAGGGAATGTCGCTGTTCCTCATCGACATCGACCGCAACCACATCGACCTGCGCGCCATCCCGAAGATGGGGCGCAACGCGGTCTCGTCCTACGAGGTCTTCATCGACAACTACTTCGTGCCCGAGTCCACCCGCATCGGCGAGGAGGGCAAGGGGTTCAAGTACCTGCTCGACGGGCTGAACCCGGAGCGAATCCTGCTCGCCCACGAGGCGCTGGGCATCGGGCGGGCCGCGGTGGAGAAGGCCACCCGCTACGCCAAGGAGCGGATCGTCTTCGACCGGCCGATCGGGCAGAACCAGGGGATCGCCTTCCCGCTGGCGGAGGCCCAGATCCGGCTGGACGCCGCCGAGCTGATGGCGCGCAAGGCCGCCTGGCGCTACGACCAGGGGCTGCCCTGCGGGCCCGAGGCGAACATGGCGAAGTGGCTGTGCGCGGACGCCGGCTTCAAGGCCGCCGACCAGGCCATCCAGACCCACGGCGGGATGGGCTACGCCCGCGAGTACCACGTGGAGCGCTACTTCCGCGAGTCGCGGATCATGCGGCTGGCCCCGGTCAGCCAGGAGATGGTCCTCAACTACGTCTCCCAGCACGTGCTCGGCCTGCCCAAGTCGTACTGAGCACGCCGCACGCGGCGCACCGCATGCGCCGCCCGAGCAGCCGACCGGGCACGACCACTCGGCTGCTCGGGTGGCGGGCAGTGGGCGTCCGGTGAAACGGCGGTCGCGGAATGATCTATGCTGCGGCCATGGGGATCATCTCGACTGTGGAGATCTTCGACGACCTCGCGGCCGAGGGTGATCGCCTCGAAGCCATCCTCGACGGTCTCGGCGACGCCCGGTGGGCCGCTCCGTCCGCCGCCGCGGGCTGGTCCGTCGCCGACGTGGTGCTGCATCTGGCCCAGAGCGAGGAAGCCGTCGCGGCGAGCGTCGACGGCCGCCCGTCACCGCTGCTGACCGGCACGTCCGGCTCGGACGGCGGCACGTCCACCGTGGACGACCTCATGGATGTCTGGGTGCGCCGGGAGCGCGCCGCGCCCAGCGCCGTCTTCGAACGCTGGCGCACCGCGCGGCACGCCGCGCTCGCCGCGCTGCGGCGAGCCGATCCGGGCAGCCAGCTCCGCTGGGTGGCGGCACCACTGCGGCCGGCGACGCTTGCGGTCACCCGGATCGCGGAGCACTGGGCGCACGGGCTCGACATCACCAGCCCGTTCGGGATCGACTTTCCCGACACCGCCCGGCTGCGCCACATCGCGTGGCTGGGGCACCGCACGCTTCCCTACTCCTTCATCATCGCCGGCGCGGAACCGCACGAGGTGTACTGCGAGCTGACCGCGCCGGACGGCTCGGCCTGGCGGTACGGACCCCCCGCGGCCGCCTCGACCGTCACGGGCTCCGCGGGCGCGTTCTGCCGGGTCGGGGCAGGCCGGCTGGACCCGGCCGCCTCCGGCCTGGTCGCCCGCGGGCCGCACGCCGAACTGGCACTGCGAGTCCTGCGGAACTACGCGTCCTGAGTTGACGTCCGGGCGCGCCGGCGCCGCTACCGCACGCAGGTCGCGGCGCCGGCGCGCCCGGAGGGCGACCGAAGGTCACCCCGGTATCAGCGGGTGAAGTGGGACGGGCGGGGTCAGCCGGTGGCCGGGCGCTGGCCGGCGTGCTTCAGGGCCCACTGCAGCGCGTGGTCGGCGACGGCCTCCCAGCCGGGCTCGGCGCAGGTCCAGTGCGACCGGCCCTCGAACTCGAAGTACTCGGTCAGTGCGGCGGAGTTGTGGTACTTCTTCGCGTTCGACCTGTTCACCGACGGCGGCATGATGTGGTCCGACCCGCCGCCGATGAACAGCAGCGGTGCCCGGTCGTCGCGGTCGTAGTCGACCCAGGTCTCCTGGTGTCCCGGTTTGAAGTTGGCGATCAGGCCGTAGACCCACACCCAGTTCCCCGGAGCCGGGATGTGGTAACGCTCGTGGACCTTGTCGGAATCCTCCCGGCTGAGGGTGTTGGCGAAGGCGTAGTGGAACTCCTCCGGGGTGAACCCGACCGCCTTGTGGAAGTTCCCGGGATTCTTCAGGATCGGGAACAGCGACTTCACCTGGGACAGCGGGTTGACGTGCACTCCCTCGGTCGGCGCCGAGTCGACGACGACCCCCGCGGCGCCCAGCCCGCGAGCGAGCAGCAGCTGGGTGAGAGTGCCCCCGAACGAGTGTCCGATGATGATCGGCGGGGAGTCGAGGCCCTCGATCACCGCGGCCAGATGGTCGACGGTGGCCGGGACGGTGAGGTCCGCGATGACCTGCGGGTCCGCCCGCAGTGCCTCGACCTCCACCTCGAAACCGGGGTAGGCCGGCGCGATGACCCGGTACCCCTTCTCCTCGAACCGGCTGACCCAGCCCTCCCAGCTGCGTGGAGTCATCCACAGGCCGTGCACCAGGACGATCGTGTCGGGTTCGCCGGGGCCGGCGGGGCCGGCCGAGCCGCTGTCGATGCTCAACGTGTCTCCTTGTCGGTCAGACGGAGGCGGGATGGGTGGCGAGAAAAGCGAGCAGGTCGGCGTTCAGCCGGTCCTTGTGCGTTTCGGTGAGGCCGTGCGGAGCACCTTCGTACACCGTCAGCTCGGCGCCCTTGACCAGTTCCACCGAACGCCTGCCGCCGACCTCGATCGGGACCACCTGGTCGTCGTCCCCGTGGATCACCAGCGTCGGCACGTCGAACGCGGCGAGATCGGGCCGGAAGTCGGTGGCCGAGAACGCGGCGATGCATTCGTAGGCGTTGCGCGCGCCGGTCTGCATCCCCTGCAGCCAGAACGAGTCACGGATGCCCTGGGAGCGTTCCTGCCCGGGGCGGTTGGCGCCGAAGAACGGCCCGTCGGCGAGATCCCGGTAGGCCTGCGAGCGGTCGGCGAGCGAGGCGGCCCGCAGGCCGTCGAAAACCTCGATCGGAACGCCGCCGGGATTGTCGTCGGTCTTCAGCATGAACGGCGGCACGGAGGAGACCAGCACGATCTGCGCGACCCGGTCCGTGCCGTGCCGGCCGACGTAGCGGGCGACCTCACCGCCGCCCGTCGAGAACCCGACCAGAGTCACCTCGCGCAGGTCCAGGTGGCTGATCAGGGCGGCGAGGTCGTCGGCGTAGGTGTTCATGTCGTTGCCGTTCCACGGCTGGGACGACCGCCCGTGCCCGCGGCGGTCGTGCGCGACGACGCGGTACCCGTTCGAGGCCAGGAAGAGCATCTGGGCCTCCCAGCTGTCCGCCTGCAGCGGCCAGCCGTGGCTGAGGAGCACGGGCCGGCCCTCGCCCCAGTCCTTGTAGTAGATCTCGGTGCCGTCCAGCGTCGTCACGGTCGCCACGATGTCTCCTCTCGGCGGCCCGGGTCGTGCGAGTCGACCCCGGCGCCGGTCGTCAGCAGGCGTCCTCTCACTTCCACGCTAGGCGGATCGGGTGGATTCCGCTGGTCTCTGCGCGCACGGTTCTGGACTCTCCGTGCCACATCCGCGAGCCTTGGGACGACTGATCGGACCGTTCGGCGGGGCTCATGGCCGGTCCGCCGCCACCCCGCGCCGGCCGGGCAGAAAGAAGCGGGACGGGAGGAGCACCGGTGGGGACGGTTCTGGATCTCGACCATCTGCCGGCGCCGCGGCGGGCCGAGGTCGCCCGGGACGCCATCGTGGCGCTCACCGTCCCCAGTCGGTTCAGCGTGCACGCGCGGCACGACATCCGGGGCCGGATCGAGTCGTGGAGCTTCGGCGAGGTCGCCCTGATCCGCACGACCGTCAACGCCGGCCAGCACATGATCCGTACCGACCGGCACGTGCGCCGGGACAGTGCTCCCCCGGTGCTGTCCTTCGCGCAGCGCCGGCACGGGCGCGCCGTCCAGGAGCAGTTCGGGGTCCGCCGCGAGCTGGGCGCCGGCGAGCTGTACTGCACCGATCTGAGTTCCGCGTTCGAGTACGCCAACGCCGAGGGCGGATGCGGCCAGGGCCTGCAGGTACCGCTCGCCTCGCTCGGCCTGCCGGGCGAGGTCGTCCGGCGCGGCGCCCCGAACCTCGCGCGCAGCCCGCTCTACCCGCTGGTCGCCGACCATCTCGCCGCGCTGGCCCGCGACGCCCCGGCCCTCGAGCGGGACGAGTCCGCCGCGGGCATCGGCACCGCGACCGTCGAGCTCGTCCGGGCGCTACTGGTGAGCGCGGCCCGCGGCCCCGACGGGGCCCCGGGAACACCGGCGGAGATCACGCTGGCCCGGGTGCGGCACCACGTCCTGACCCACCTGGCCGATCCCGGTCTGAACGCGGACGGCGTCGCGGCCGCGGTCGGGATCTCCGTGCGTCACCTCTACCGGCTGTGCCGGGAGGCGGAGTTCAGCCTGGAACAGTGGATCGTGCGCAACCGGCTGGAACGCGCCCGCTCCCAGCTCGTGGCCCGGGACGCCCGCGGCCGCAGCATCGCCGCCATCGCCCGGGCCAACGGCTTCGCCGACCCCTCCCACTTCACCCGCCGTTTCCGAGCCGCCTACGGCACCACTCCCCAGCAATGGCGCCGCCAGCCCGCCGGACCCCCGAGCCCGGGGTCCCGTCTCAGCGCCGGAGGATGCGCGGTGGGTGAGTGACATCCAGGGATCACTCACCCACCACGTATCACCGGGCCGCCGCGGGGGTGGTTCCGGCAGGGAACGGGAGAGTCACACGGCGGGGGTCGCCGGGGTGGCGAGGCGGCGGCGCCAGGGGCGGATGAGGGCGCCGACCTCGGTCCGGACGGCACCGGTCACCGCATTCGAGACAGCGCCCGAAACGGCACCGGAGACGGCACCGGGCACCGCGCCGGCCATGACGGCGGTCACCGCGGCCGAAGCCGCGGGCAGGCGCTGGGTCGGCACGCTCACCCCGGCCGGCGCGTCGGAGCGGCCCAGCGCGGCCAGCTCGGCCAGCCACAGGTCGGCGAGCCGGGCATGGTCCGGGACGCTCTCGCTGGCCACGAAGGTGACCCCGACCCGGTCGTCCACGCCGAACATCGCCACGGCCAGGTGCTGACGTCCGACGAGCAGCGGGCCCATGCCGACCAGGCTGGTCATCCGGCGGCCGGCGATGGAGAACGGGCCGCGGATCGACCGGGCGTTGGTCGCCACCACCGCCATCTTGTTGATCTGCGCCGGGTAGCTGCCGACGCTGGCGAGTATCCGCTGGGAGGCCCGCGCCGCCATGAGCGGGAAGTGGTGGCGCTCCACCAGGCCCAGCCCGCCCTGCTTCATCCGGCGGGTCTCCGCCGCGATCAGGGCCACCCGCCGGGCCGGGTCGGGCTCACTGCAGAACAGCGGGACACGCGCTCCCGTGCTGTGGTTCGACAGGATGTCCTGCTCGGCCGCGGAGCGGATGCTGACCGGCATCAGCGCGTGCAGCTGCCGGCCGCTGCGCTCCCACTCCGGCAGCGACCAGGCGCGCAGGGCCCCGGCGAGCGCGGCGAGGTAGACGTCGTTCACGGTGACGCCGTGCTGACGGGCCACCGCGCGCAGCGTGGCGAGCTCCACGGTCACCCAGGTGTGCCGGGCCGGACCGCTCGGCGGGCCGCCCCAGGACTCGAGACGCCGGGTCGGCAGCAGGCAGGAGATCCCGCGGCCGACGAACCGGGCGTAGTCGGCCGGGCGGGGGCGGCGGATCGCCGGCGCCAGCCCGAGATCGACCTCGTCGCTCTCGCCGAACAGCAGGTGCATCACCCGGTAGAGCGCGAAGCCGTCCTGCTGGACGTGGCTGGAGCGGTAGACCAGCGCGGTGCCCGTCGCGCCCGGGGTCGGGTCACGCAGCAGGTAGAGCATCCACGGCGGCCGGGTGAGGTCGATCGGCCGGGCGGCGATCGCGTCGACGGCGGCCCGCAGCCGGACGTCGTGGGCGGCGTCCGCGGCCTGGCCCGTCGCGGTGGCCCCGTCGGCGGGGGGCAGGTCGACGGCGACGACGTGGTCGTCGAGGTTCATGTCGGGGTCGGAGACCCAGCGGGTCTCCTCGGCCGACGCTCCCCGCTCCGGGGACCAGACCCGCACCGTGTCGAGACGGTCGGTCAACATCCGCGCCCGCGGGTCACGCAGCCGCTCGGCCACGTGGGCCCGCAGGGCCGGCAGGTCCAGCGGGGCGCCGTCGAAGTGCAGCAGCGCGCCGATGTCCTGGTACTCGCCGGGATTGCGGCGGACGAAGGCGAGATAGGCGCGGTCGCCCGGGGTCAGCGGGCGGACGTGCGCCGGAGTGTGGCCCATGTTCGTGATCGCGTCGAGCAGACCCATCAGACGCTGCCCCAACCCGTCCGCGGGCGTCGGGTACAGGCCGGAACCAACTGATCAACGGTCCTGGCGGATCGGCGCGACTGTGCGCGAGAGATACCTATACCCATGCATTGATTACTGCCAGTACCGACAGGAACATCCGCAGTTGTGGTGGAGGTCTCTCGTCGCCGATCGGAGACGCACAGCAAGCGATCTGCAACCTGCAGCGATCATTGGGGGTGACCAGCGCATACGCCGCGTCCGGCTATGACCACGGTACCTTCGGTCGGGCGCACCAAAGTGCCATAAAGGAGGCGAAACGGGTTAATTGGGTCAGCTGGTCAGACCACCGCAGGTCACGCAGTGGCGCACCACAGGTCCCGCCGGCGGGCGCCGCGGGCCCCGCCGGCGACAGGACGCAGGTCAGGCCGGCGGGCGGTCGCCGACGGTGGCCTTGCACGTCACCGCGCCCGCCGGGGAGAGTTGGCCGACGTCCACGTCGACATTCTCCCTCGGCTGACGGGTCCCGCCGGCCGCCACCTGGTTGGAGGGGCTCGATGAGCACGGCAACATCACGATCGGACTCGGAGTTACCGCGGCCGGCCGACGGCACCACCGCCGCTGACGGCGCTGTCAGCGCCGCTCCGTTGGCCGGGATTCGGGTGGTCGAGGTCGCCCTGGGGGTGACCGCGGTCGGCGCGGGGCTCGCCGCCAGCCTCCCCGGCGCGCTGCTGCGCGACTTCGGCGCGCGGGTGACGCGGGTGCGCCCGCGCCGCCGTCCCGCCCTGGACACCGGGGTGGAGTTCAACCGGGTCTGGGACCACGGCAAGCGGATCGTCGAGGTGGACGAGGGTGAGCCCGCGGCGGCGGAGACCATCGCCGCGCTCGCCCGCGACGCCGACGTCATCCTCCTCGCCGGGCCGGAGGAGACGATCGAGCTGCGGGGGCTGGGCTGCGCGGACCTCGGCCGGGCCAACCCGCGGCTGGTCGCCGTCCGCGTCGGGACCGGTTTCAACGCCGGGGGCGGGACCGAGGGGCTGGAGATCCTGCTGGCGGCCCGGTCCGGCCTGCTCACCCAGATCCGGGCGAACCGCCCCGGCCCGGCGTTCGCCGACCTCACCGTGGCCAGCGCGGGCGCCGGTCTCGCGGCGACGGTGGGCGCCCTGGCCGGGCTCTACGAGCGGGAGTCGACCGGCGTCGGCGGCTGGGCCGAGACCTCGCTCGTCGACGGCCTGCAGGCGATCCTGCCGATGATCATCGGACGGGTGGAGAATCCCTCGCCGTCGACCAGGCTGCTCTGGAAGGAGCAGGGGCCCGCCGAGACTTTGGCCTACCGGTGCGCCGACGGCGGGTACGTCCAGCTGTGGTTCGGCGCCAAGGGTGCCTACGAGGCGTTCCTCGAGCACATGAACGAGCCGCCGAGCGAGCACGGCTACACCGCCGACCTGGTGTCCGGTGCGATGGCCGAGCGCGGCGAGCGGTGGACCCGCGCGTTCGCCGCCCGCGACCGGTCCTGGTGGCTGCGGGACCTGGCCGGGGCGAACTTCCGCTGCGAGCCGGTGCTCCGCCCCGGCGAGGCACTGCTGGACCCGCACGTGCGGGAGATCGGGCTGAGCGTGGAGCGCGCCGACCCCGACCACGGCACCATCACGACGCTGGGGCCGGTCGGCCAGGTGACTCCATGGGCCGCCGCCACCCCGACCCCGGGCACCACCCCGACCCCGGGCGCGCGGCTGCTCACCGGCGTCCGCGTCCTCGACGTGTCGGCCTACCTGGCCGGGCCGATCGCCCCACTGATCCTCGCCGAGCTCGGCGCCGACGTGATCAAACTGGAGCCGGGCACCGGGGACGTCCACCGAAGCATGGAGCCCATGTTCGCCGCCGGCCAGCGCGGCAAGCGGGCCGTCGCGATGGACATGAAGGCGCCCGGCGCCGCGGACGTTCTCGACCGGCTGTTCCGCTGGAGCGACGTCGTGCACCACAACGCGCGGGTGGGCCTCGCCGAGCGGCTCGGCTACGACGAGGCGACGGTGCGCGCCGCCAATCCCGGCGTCGTCTACAGCCACTCCAGCGGCTTCGGCGCGACCGGCCCCCGCGCTCCGCTGCCCGCCAACGACCATCTGATGCAGGCGCTGTCCGGCGTCGAGGCGGCCCAGGGCGGGACGGACCAGCCACCGACGTTCCTCGTCTGGGGCGCGATCGACGTCACCAGCGGCTGGGTGGCGGCGTGCGCGGTGCTCGCCGGCCTCTACGCGCGCCGCCGCGGCGGCGGCACGGGCCAGTCGGTGCGGACGTCCCTGCTCGGTGCGGCCCTGATGCTGAAGTCCGGCGCGTTCGTCGCGGACGGCGCCGTCGTCGAGGGCCCGGTTCTGGACCACGACCAGACCGGCTACGGCGCCGCGTACCGGATCTACCGGTGCGGCGACGGCGGGTGGCTCGCCCTCGCGGTGCCCGACACGGCGGCCTGGCGACGGCTGCGCGAGGCCGTGGCGGGCGGGGTCGCGACAGGTGGGGTCGCGACAGGCGAGGGCGCCGCGGACGTCGGCCTGCCGCAGGACCCGCCGCCGCTGCGGACGCGGCGCGGCGAGCGCCAGCCCGCCGAGGAGCTGCTGGAGAAGGTCTTCCGCACCGGTGCCGCCGCGGACTGGGTGGCCCGGCTGCAGGCGGCCGGGGTACCCGCGGAACTCGTCGCCGAGGTGGACCGCACGGGGTTCATCGCCCGGCTGGTCGACGACCCGGTCAACCAGCAGCTCGGCCGGGTCGTCAGCTTCGACTGGGGTGAGCGGGGCCGGCTCGACCAGCCGGCGTTCCCCCTGTGGCTCGGCCCGGCGGCCCGGCCCGGCGCCCCGCGGGCCATCCCCCGGCTGGGCGAGCACACCCACGAGGTGCTTGACGCCCTTGGCTTCGACGCCGACGAGCGGGCCGCCCTGGTAGCCGCCGGCGCCATCCCCCGGCCGGAGGCCGTGCCCGCCGGCTGACCCTGCCCGCCGGCTGACCCTGTGCGGACGGCCCCGGTTTCCCGTCCGGGGCCGTCCGCACAATTTTTTCGCATTTCCTCGGGTCGCGTGTCCACCGGTTTCCCACCCGCCGGCGTCTTGAAGGTGACTGACGTTCCGGCGGCATCCAGTGGGGAGCCGAGGATCGCGGCTGGGAGGGGCATCAATGGCGGAACACTCCGCCTCGAAGACGGCGGTGTTCGAGCTCTTCGTCGCCAACCGCGGCACCGCGATGCTGCGCACCGCCGTCTTCCTGGCCGGTGACCCGCACACGGGCGAGGACCTGCTCCAGGATGTCCTGCTGCGCGTCTACCGACACTGGCGCCGCGTCGACGACCCCGACGCCTACGTGCGGCGGGCGCTCGTCAACGCCGCCGCCAGCCGACGGCGCCGGCGGCGCTTCCGCGAGGACCCGCTCGACATCGCCACGGAGCCGATCGCGGACAGCGCCCCGGACAGCACGGACGCGCTCTCCACCCGCGACCAGCTGTTCACCGCGCTGCGCCAGCTCCCACCGCGCCAACGCGCGGTGATCGTGCTGCGTTACTTCGACGACCTCAGCGAGACCCAGATAGCGGCCGCCGTCGGCTGCGCCCCGGGCAGCGTCAAAACCCATGCCGCCCGCGGCCTCGCCCGGCTGCGCACCGTCCTCGGCCCGGAGTACACCCCAGCGGAAAGGAGCAGCACCCCATGACTGGCCCAGACCCGGACACCGGGTTCGAGCTGCACCTGCGCGCGACGATGACCTCGGCCGCCCGGACCATCCAGCAGCCATCCGGCCTGGCGCGACAAGTGATCGAACGCGGGCGCCGCCGTCGACGGCGCAAGGCGCTCGCCGCCGCCATGGCGCTGGCCGTCGCGGCCGTCGGCGCGGTGGTCATTCCACAGATCCTCCCCGAGAGGAGATCGGCGGCGTACCCCGCCGGCATCAGCGTCCTGAGCCCGCCGCTCGACACGGCCTACGGGGTGGACGTCCACTGGCTCCCCGACGGCTACGGCGTGCGCTCGCGCCAGCCCGAGGACCTCCTGGGACCGGGCTCGGACCTCGGGCCGTCTCAGATCGCCACCGACTACAGCAGCCTTCCGACGACCGGGAGGTTCTCTCCCCGCATCGTCCGATACACACCGGAAAGCCCCAACTACACGGTGGCGGTCAGCCGCGATCCCAAAGTAGATCTTGACGCCAGGATGCGGCAGATGAACGAAGTGGCCGTCCACCCCGTCCTGGGGAGACCGAGACTGACATCGGGTGTGGGTGGCCACCGGACCTACACGTACACGATGAGCGACGGCGCGGAGAACCTGATCTACTGGCTGGCCTGGAGTCCGGAGCCGGCGGTGGTGCTCACCGTGTGGGGGCCGTCGGAGGCCGACATACGGAAGATCGCCGAGAGTCTCGTCGTCGGGCCGGCGCCGCGCGGTCCTCGGGACCCGGGACAGTCGCTCCAGGTCGAGCAGGCGGCGCGCGACGCCTTCACTCCCGGCTCCGGAACGGCCCCGTGGGCCGCCCTCGACCGGGTGGAGGGCGGCGACGGCCTGCGCGCGGCCATGGCCGAGGGGGTACGGACCGATCGGAAGCGGGTGGAGAGCATCCAGGTGACGTCGACCGGGCCGGTCACCTTCCTGAGCGAGACCGAAGCAATGATCACCCTTCTGATCAACGCCCAGGAATGGCAGGGCCGCGCGATGAGCAAGATCTCATGGCCCGCCTCCGTCCGCATGATCCGAACCGCCGACGGATGGAAGGTCCGACAACAGGACTACTGCGCCCACATGACGTTGGCGCTGATCTGCCCACCGATCACCATCTCGTGACCAGGAGACATCGGGGCCGTCCCTTCAGCGGGCCCAAGGACACCACAGCCGTCCCCGATGCCCGGCGGCTCCGGAGGTTACCCGTAGTCGTCGCGGCCGTGATGCTGGCGGCCGTCCTCGCTGTCAGCACCGTCCTTGCCACCAGCGCCGTCGTACCGGCGAAGCAGCGCACCACCCATGACGCGCCGAGCCGGCTCGGCGCCGTCGGTGAGATCCGGGACCAGGTCTGGGGAGTGGGCGTCGGGTGGGTTCCCGCCGGGTTCCGCCGGCAGTCGCGCGAGGGCGAGTACTTCCGGGACGTCCGCGGCCCGCGGCGCGACCATTTCGAGGTGCGGGTGGTCTACGCCGCCGCGCCCGCCGGCGACGCGAGCACCCGGCTTGCCAGCGCCCGACCCGTCAACGCCAGTGCCGGGAGCCCCGGTGCCGGTGGGGACCTCCCGGTGGGGCCGGCGACGTACGGGATCGGTGTCCGGCGCGGGCCGGCGGTCGACCTGGCCGCCGAGGTGGCGCACGCTCCGAGCGACGGCTGGGACACGGTGCTGGCCGCCGTCGTCGACGGTCACGACGGGTTCCTCCTCAGCACCGGGATCGGTGACCGACGGTCGTTCTCGCTGCGGTGGAGTCCCGGGCCGGGTCTCGTGCTCAGCGTCGGCGGGGGCAGGGCGGACGAGGTCGCCCGGATCGCGGACAGCCTCGTGGTGGGCCCGGTGCCGCCGGGCCCACCCGACGCGGCGGGCGCGCGGAGGTCGGTCGAGGCCGCGGTGCGGGCCTGTTTCGGCACGGGGCGATCGGCCGGCAGCGGCCCGCCCGCCGCGGGTGGGACCGGGCAGGCCGGTTGGGCCGGCCAGGTCGATGGGGTCGGCCAGGCCGGTGGGGTCGCGGGTCTCGCGGTGGACCGGGTCACGCCGGTCGTCTTCCTGAGCGGGACCGAGGCCATGGCCGGGTACGAGCTGCGCGACCCCACCGCGCCCACCGCGCCCGCCGGGGCGCCGCGGGCGGGCACCACCGTGAGCGGCGTGCTGGAGCTCGTGGCGACGCCGTCGGAATGGCGGCCGTCCACCAGCCCCGGAACCGGGGCTTCGGTGCCCCGGTCAGCGGGATGCGCGAGCGGTTCGGCCGGCTCTGGCGGCTCTGGCGGCTCGGCTGATCACGCCGGCCCGTCACCGCCGGGCGTCTCGCGGGTGGGTGCCTGGCGGGCCGCGCCGGAGTCGAGCAGCTCGTCCAGCTCGTCCGCCGCGAAACCCCAGTCGAGCAGGACCTCCCGGGTGTGCTGGCCCGCCGCCGCGGGTGGCCCGCCCGGCCCCGCCGGGGTCCGGCTGAACCGCGGGGCGGGTGCCGGCTGGACGACGCCGTCCACCTCGATGAAGGTCCGCCGCTCGACGTTGTGCGGGTGGCGGGTGGCCTCGTCCATCGTCAGCACCGGGGTGAAACAGGTGTCGGTGCCCTCGAGCTCGGCCGTCCACTGCGCCAGCGTGCGGGTGCGGAAGACGGCCTCCAGCGCGGCCCGGCCGGCCGGCCAGGTCGCCGGGTCGCCCTGCTGGCGGAGCAGTTCGTCGCCGAGGCCGAGCCGTTGGAGCAGCTCCGCGTAGAACTGGCGCTCGCCCGCGCCGACCGCGACGTGCCGGCCGTCGGACGTCTCGTAGACGTTGTAGAACGGGGCCGCCAGGCTGAGGATGTTGCCGTCCGGCTCGTCGGACCACAGTCCCTCGGCGCGCATCCCGTGGAACAGGGTGGTCAGCAGCGCGACGCCGTCGACCATCGCCGCGTCGACGACCTGGCCGAGCCCCGACCGGGCCCGCTCGACCAGCGCGCCGAGCACCCCGATGACCAGCAGCATCCCGCCGCCGCCGAAGTCGCCGAGCAGGTTCAGCGGCGGGGCGGGTGGCTGGCCGGGCCGGCGCAGCGGCTCCAGCGCCCCGGCGAGGGCGACGTAGTTGATGTCGTGCCCGGGGCTGCGGGCGTAGGGGCCCTCCTGCCCGAAGCCGGTCATCCGCGCGTACACCAGCCGGGGGTTGCGCCGCAGGCACTCGTCCGGCCCCAGCCCGAGCCGTTCGGCCACCCCCGGCCGGTAGCCCTCGACGAGGACGTCCGCCCGGTCGACCATCCGCAGGACGGCCTCGACGCCGCCGGGCCGCTTGAGGTCGAGTGCGACGGACCGGCGGCCGCGGGTCAGCAGATCGATCCGGCGGTGCCCGTTGAGGGCGCGCTCGGTCGCGCTCTCCGCCTCGCTCGGCGCGACGTCCTCGAGCCGGGCGACGCGGACGACCTCGGCGCCCAGATCGGCGAGGATCATCGCGCCGAAGGGCCCCGGACCGCGGCCGGCGAGCTCGACGACCCGCACACCCGCCAGCGGCCCGCTTCCCGGCCTGCCATCCTTGCGCTCAGACAACGGATCCACAGTTTCGGAGTGTACGTTCACTTTGTTGTGGACGGCAACGGCCACCCGGCCGCCCGGCCGAGGACCGCAGGCGCTCAGGACCGCAGGCGGTCCAGGGCCGCCTCGGTCTCCAGCTCGACGAACGCCGCCGCGTACCGCTCGACCAGGGCGAGCGAGACGTCCCGGCGCTGCCAGCCGTCGGTGCCCAGCGTCGACAGCCACACCGCGAGACCGTAGGCGGCCGAGGCACGGTAGGACAGCCAGCCGGCCTCCCGGGACAAACGCCGCTCCCCCGGCAGCTCCAGCGCGCCCAGGTACTCCGCGACCAGGTCGGCCTCGTGCGCGCGCCGGTCCGCCACCGTCAGCGAGCCCACCAGGAAGTAGCCGATGTCCTGCGACCAACCGCCGCGGCGCGCCACCTGCCAGTCGAGGAACCCGACGTCACCGTCGGGCAGGACGTAGGTGTTGCCGATGTGGGCGTCGCCGTGCAGCAGGGTCGGCGGGTCGGCGGCCAGCGAGTCCACGTAACGCCACCACAGCCCGACGAGCTCGTCGGCGCTACGCGAGCCGACCTCGTCGGGCAGCAGGCCGACGGCGCGCTCGACCCCGGTCGGCACGCGGGTCCGCAGCGCCCCGGCGAAACCCTCCGTCGCCGCCCAGGTCCGCAGCCAGGCCAGCTCCGGGTTCGTCTCGCCGGAGAACCCCCAGTACCGGCTGTGCAGCCGGGCGAGTCCGCGCAGCCCGTGCGCGACCTGGTCGGGTGTCATCGGCCGGGTGGCGTCGCGCGGATCGGCACCGCGCCCGGTCACGTCCTCCATGACGATCACGTAGTCCTCGGCCGGGCGGTCGATGACGACCAGGTACGCGAGGGGATGGTCGACCGGGAGCGGGGCGCCCGAGGCGAACAGGTCCGGCTCGTTGAACATGTTGCCGTTGTTCCGGTGCAGCACCCGGTGCTCGCCGAGGCCCTCAGCCTTGCAGAACACGGTGTCCGGGCCGGTGCCCGCGCCGTAGGTGACGCCGAAGCGGGCGCGCCGGTTGTTGCCGTCGTCCCGCAGGACCAGCTTGACCTCGCTGACCTCCGCGCCCGGGTGCCGACCGGTGAGCGCCGCCGTCATCCAGGCGGGAGTGACGTCATCCCAGTCCGCCGGTATCGGAAGTGCTCTCGGTTCCGGTCCATCGTTCCCACCGTTCGACATTCGGGCGAGTATGCGTTCACTTAATAAGACCGTCAAGGTCCACAGCCGCGGGAACACCTCCGAGGCCACGAGCTCCGACGACCCAGACCCCCGGCCCTCAGGCCACGGCCCTCAGGCCACGGGCCTCAGGCCACGGGCCACGGGCCACGGGCCACGGGCCACGGGCCGCGGGCTGGAGACTGCGGGGCGGGGCGGGGGCAGGTGCGGCCGCGGGAGGGCCGCGTTTTCATGCACCCGGGCGTATGCATTGGCTCGTCTTTCCCAACCCAATAGGATCCGGAACGGAACGGGACGGCAGGATGACAACCGTCGAGGGCACTTTCGGCGGGCCCGCGGGAGACCCTGATCACAGGCCATGAGAGCCGGAAGTCAGGCGAATTCCGGTCGGCGTCCAGCCGTCCAGGATTTTTCGCTCCGGCCGGCGGGAGCACTGAACATCACGGTCGACAAAAAGCATGCCGCACACCCCGCACCCGATGCGGAAAACAGCGACGAGCAGGGCGCCTCCAGGCCGCTGAACAGGCAATATGCGAGCCACGACGAGTCGGGCCAGCGAGCTCCAGTCCTCCACAAAAATGCCGTCGAGGCTGCCGGTCGACCATTTCAACAATGCATTACACGTTAAGAATCTGCAAGATTTTCGCCGACGTCGCTCTCGACGGAACCCACACAGCTGACGATATTCCGCAACCCCCAGAGTGATTCTGAACACGGTCCAGCTGTCGACGGGAGGCGGAAAATCGGTTGGCAGCGGCCGGCTACCTCCCGGATACCGTCAAGGGGACGCCGCGAAGCCCATCCAGTGCCAAGAAGTCGAGCGGCACCGCCACATCTCGGTCGGGCTGCAGAGCCGGCGACGGGCCGCATTCGAACCCTTTCCGCCGCCAACTGCCGAAGGTGGACATGACGATCCTCGACGCCAGCGCCGCGTCCGGCCTCGCCGGGCAGCCAGGCTCCCCCGGCCCGACCGACCATGGGCCGACCGACCGTGGGCCGGTCTACCACGGTCCGCGGCGTGATCCGGGGCCGTTGCTGCCCGGTCCCGAGCCGGTCCGGGTGCTCGGCACGCCGGCGGCGCGGGCGCTCGACGCCGAGCTGCTGCGTACGCTCCACCGCCGCCTGGTGCTGGGACGTCGCTACAACCAGCAGGCCACCACCCTGGCCCGGCAGGGCCGCCTCGCGGTCTATCCGGCGTCCACCGGGCAGGAGGCGTGCCAGATCGCCCCGGCGATGGTGCTGCGAGAGACGGACTGGCTGTTCCCGACCTACCGCGACACGCTGGCGGTGGTGTCGCGCGGGGTGCGGCCGGCGGACGTCCTGGCCACGATGCGCGGGCACACGCACGGTGGCTACGACCCGCGGGCGCACCGGATCGCGCCGCTGGCCACCCCGCTGGCCACCCAGGCCTGCCACGCCGTCGGGCTGGCGCACGCCGCCCGGCTGCGCGCGGCGTCCGGTCCGGCGGCGCCGCGCGACGTCGTGGCGCTCGCCCTCGTCGGCGACGGGGCCACCAGTGAGGGTGACTTCCACGAGGCGCTGACCTTCGCGGGGGTGCTGAGCGCGCCGGTGGTGTTCCTGGTGCAGAACAACGGCTACGCGATCTCGGTGCCGCTGGCGCGGCAGTCCGCGGCGCCGACGCTGGCGCACAAGGCGGTGGGTTACGGCGTCACCGGACGTCTCGTCGACGGCAACGACGCGCCGGCGGTGCACGCCGTGCTCGGTGCCGCGGTCGAGCACGCGCGGGCGGGGCACGGGCCGGTGCTGGTCGAGGCGGTCACCTACCGGCTGGACGCGCACACCAGCGCCGACGACGCGACCCGCTACCGCACGGCGCAGGAGGTCGCCGCCTGGCAGGCCCGGGATCCGGTGACACTGATCGAACGGCATCTCCGTGACGCCGGCCTCCTCGACGACGCGGCGAGGGCCACCGTGGCCGCGGCGGCCGAGGAGCTCGCCGCCGAGATGCGCTCCGAGCTCGGCGCCGAGCCCCCCGCGGTGGACCCGGCCTCGCTGTTCGCGCACGTCTACGCCCGCCCGACCAGCCAGCTGCGGGAGCAGGCCGCCGAGCTGGCCGCCCGCATCGCCGCCGAGGCGGACCCGGCGGCCACCGGCTGGGCCGGCACCGATCCGGCCGGGGGCGAGGTCCGGTGAGCGCGGCGACGATGGTGCAGGCGCTCAACGCCGCGCTGCGCGACTCGCTGCGGGCCGATCCCGACGTCCACGTGCTCGGTGAGGACGTCGGTGCGCTCGGCGGCGTGTTCCGCGTAACCGACGGCCTCGCCGCCGAGTTCGGCGCGCAGCGCTGCCTCGACACCCCGCTGGCCGAGGCGGGGATCCTCGGCACCGCGGTCGGGATGGCGATGTACGGGCTGCGGCCCGTCGTCGAGATGCAGTTCGACGCCTTCGCGTACCCGGCGTTCGAGCAGCTCGCGTCGCACGTGGCCAAGATGCGCAACCGCACCGGCGGGGCGGTCGGGCTGCCGCTGACGATCCGCGTCCCGTACGGCGGGGGCATCGGCGGCGTGGAGCATCACAGCGACTCCAGCGAGGCGTACTACGCGCACACCCCCGGGCTGCACGTGGTCACCCCGGCCACCGTCACCGACAGCTACGGGCTGCTGCGCGCCGCGATCGCGTCGGACGACCCGGTCGTCTTCCTCGAACCCAAACGGCTCTACTGGTCCACCGAGGACGGCCTCTCCCCCGCCGAGGTCGCCCGCGCCGAGGTCGGGCCGATCGGGCGCGCCGTCGTCCGCCGGCCGGGTGCCTCGGCGACGCTGCTGACCTACGGCCCGGCGCTGCCGGTGTGCCTGCGGGCCGCCGAGGCCGCCCTCGCCGAGGGCTGGGACCTGGCGGTCGTCGACCTGCGCTCGCTGGTGCCCTTCGACGACGAGACGGTCTGCGCGGCGGTCCGGGCCACCGGGCGGGCGGTCGTGGTGCACGAGGCCGCGGGCTTCGGCGGCGTCGGCGCGGAGATCGCCGCCCGGGTCACCGAGCGGTGCTTCCACCACCTGGCCGCCCCGGTGCTGCGGGTGACCGGGTTCGACATCCCGTACCCGCCGCCGATGCTCGAACATCACTACCTTCCCAGCGTCGACCGCGTCCTCGACGCCGTCGCCCGACTCCAGTGGGAGCAGTGACACCGTGGCCGCGGTACTCGAATTCGCCCTCCCGGACCTCGGCGAGGGGCTGACCTCCGCCGAGATCGTCCGTTGGATGGTCGGCATCGGGGACGTCATCGTCGTCGACCAGCCGGTGGCCGAGGTCGAGACGGCGAAGGCGGTCGTCGAGGTGCCGTGCCCGCACGCGGGCGTCGTCACCGCGCTGGCCGGCCCGACCGGCACCGCCGTCCCGGTCGGCGCCCCGCTGATCACCGTGACGGTCGACGGACCCGCGGAACAGCCGGCGGACAGCCCACCCGCCCCGCCCGGCCCACCTGGCCCGCCCGGGACTGAGGGCACTTCAGGGGAGGGCGCGGCGCCCGGCAGGGTCCTCGTCGGCTACGGCCCCCGGGCCGAGCCGGCACCGACCAGCCGGGCCGGCCGCACGAGCCGTACCGACCGGTCGCCGGTCAAGGTGATCTCGCCGCTGGTCCGGCGACTCGCCCGGGACAACGCCGTCGACCTGCGCGCGCTCACCGGCACCGGCCCGGACGGCCTGATCCGCCGCCGGGACGTCGAGGCGGCCATCACCACGGCCACCCGCACCGGCACGGCCCCCCTGGCGGACCTGGCCGGCCCGGCCGACGCGGACGTCGTCCCGTTGAGCCCGCTGGCGCGGCGCGCGGCGGAGGCGTTCGGGCGCAGCCGGCGCGAGGTGCCGGACGCGACCACCTGGGTCGACGCGGACGCCACCGGGCTGCTCGCCGCCCGGGACGCCCTCAACGCGGGCGGCGCCGAGCCCCGCGTCGGTCTGCTGGCGCTGCTGGCCCGGGTCTGCGTCGCCGCGCTGCGCCGCTTCCCCGAGCTGAACTCGGCCGTAGTCACCGACGCCGACGGCCGCGCGACCGGTGTGCGCCGGCACCGCGCAGTCCACCTCGGGTTCGCCGCGCAGACCCCGCGCGGGCTCGTCGTCCCGGTGGTGCGCGACGCCCAGGATCACACCACCGCCGGCCTCGCCGCCGAGGTGGCCCGGCTGACCGCCGCCGCCCGGGCGGGCCGGCTCACCCCCGCCGAGCTGACCGGCGGCACGTTCACGCTGAACAACTACGGCGTCTTCGGCGTCGACGGCGCCACGCCCATCGTGAACCACCCCGAGGTGGCCATGATCGGCGTCGGCCGGATCCTTCCCAGGCCGTGGGTGGTGGACGGCGAGCTGGCCGTCCGCCGGATCACCCAGCTCTCGTTCACGTTCGACCACCGGGTCTGCGACGGCGCCACCGCCGGCGCGTTCCTGCGCCTCGTCGCCGACGCGGTCGAGAACCCCACAACGCTGCTCCGGTACCTGTGACCGCCGACCTTCACTCCGCAGGCGACGACCGCCACCGAACCGGTCCCAGGAGACATGTCTTGCCTGCCCACGCCCCGCACGCCCGCCTGACCTACCTGGGCCCCGAGGGCACTTTCACCGAAGCCGCGCTGCGCACGCTGCCGGAGGCGGCGACCCACGAGCTGTTCCCGTCCATGTCGGTGGCGGCGGCGCTGGACGCGGTGCGCAACGAGGACGCCGCCGCCGCGCTGGTGCCGATCGAGAACTCGGTGGAGGGCGCGGTCACCGCCACCCTGGACGAGCTGGCGACCGGCCGGCCGCTGATCATCCGCCGCGAGGTGCTGCTGCCGATCAGCTTCGCGCTGCTGGTGCGGCCGGGCACGACGCTGGACGACGTCAAGACGGTCACCGGCCACTCGGTCACCCAGGCCCAGGTGCGCCGCTGGCTGGCGGCGAACCTGCCGCACGCGGAGTGGGAGTCGGCGTCGTCCAACGCCGAGGGCGCCAGGCTGGTCCGGGACGGGCGGTTCGACTGCTGCTTCGCCGGGGAGTTCACCGCGCGGCGCTACGGCCTGGAGGCGCTGCTGACCGACGTCAACGACGCCGCCGACGCCACGACCCGGTTCGTCCTGCTCGGACGGCCCGGCCCGACGACGGCGCCGACGCGCGCGGACAAGACGTCCATCGTGGTGTGGCCGACCGAGGACGAGCCGGGTGCCCTGCTGGCGCTGTTGCAGGAGTGGGCGGTCCGCAAGGTCAACCTGGTCCGGATCGAGTCCCGGCCGACCGGTGAGGGGCTGGGCCGGTACTGCTTCTCGATCGACGCGGAGGGGCATGTCAGCGCGCGCGGGGTCAGCGAGGCCCTGATGGGGCTGCGCCGCAACTGCCGGAAGATCCGTTTTCTGGGGTCCTATCCCCGCGCCGACCGGCCGGCGCCGCCCGCGGGCCAGCGGCTGACGGGGCACGATTTCGTCGAGGCCGCGGACTGGCTCTCCCGCTGTCTCAGCGGCGACGCCGCGGACTGGGAGCCCTGACCGCGGCGGCCGTGTCGTCGCGCCGACCCGCACCGACTTACTTTGATTCCGACGTCAATATTTGCTTAGTGTGGTGCCCGTTCCAGCCTCAGTCCCAGTGCCCCGGACCAGGAGCGTGCCGCGTGAGCAGTGACAGCGACGTGCGCCCGAGCACGCACATCCTGTCCGACCTCGGTTTCGAGCTGGCCCGGGTCGGGGACGAGCTGCGCGGGTCGGCGCAGGTCGCCCCCGAGATGTTCGTGCCCGGCACGCCGAGCGTCCGGACGTCGATTCTCGCCGTCTGGGCCGACACCGCGTGCGGGCACGCCGTGATGGCCGCCGTCGCCCCGCGGGTCCCGGTCACCCTCGACCTCGACGTGCACGTCTACCGCCCGCTGCACGAGTCCCGGGCCATCAACACCGTGGCCCGGCTGGTCAAGGCCGGGAAGTCGGTCTGTGGCGTCGAGGTGGTCTTCACCGGCGCCGACGGCGCGGAGCTGGCGTTCTGCACCGCGTCCTTCATGGCCGCGCCGAACCCGGACATGGTCATGCCACCGGCGGACACCCAGCTGGCCTCCCGTCCCCGCGGCGGACGGCTACAGGTCCCGCTGGCCGAGCGCGCCCGCCTCCAGATCCGCGAACCGGGTGTCGCGGTACTCCCCCGCACCGAGGACGGTCTGAACTCGTCGAACACGGTGAGCGGCGGACTGATCGCCCTGGCCGTCGAGGAGGCGGCACTCTCGCTGACCCCGGGCACCTCGCTCTCCTCCCTGGCCCTGCGCTTCCTGCGGCCGGTCCGCACCGGCCCCGTCGTGGCCACGGCCCGGGTACGGGACGGGCTCGGCCGCGTCGAGGCCCGCGACGCCGGCGGCGGCGACCGCCTCGCCGTCCTCGCCACCACCCGGGCCTTCGGCTAGTACCGCGACGGCACCCGGTACGGCCTCGCCGTCGGTGGTGGCAGCGGCGGGCCTGGCGGCGCCGGCACCTGCACCCGTACCTGGCCGGCCAGGCCGACGGACCTCGTGCCGCCGACCATCCGCCCGCTGATCATCCGTACGGGCGCCGAGGCCACAGCTGACGCCACAGCGGACCAGCGCTCCGGCAGCCGGTTCCGCGGTGCCACCCGGCAGGAACGCTAGACGGTCGGCACCGTCGACGGCGTGACGTGACGGGACGGATGCGCCGGCACGACCGAGAGGCGGGGCCCCGTCTCCCGGGATGACGCCGCCGGACGGGACGGCGCCGTGGGCCGGAACGCAGGGGTCTGACGGGGCACGATCGACAGGAGGGGCGCCGCCGCCGGACGGGGCGCGCCGGCCAGGTCGGGCACCGCCGCCGGACGGGCGACGGACCGGCCGCGCGTCGCCGGCGCGGCGGCCGCGGAGCCCCCGGGCGGCGCGGCGAGAGTCAGAGTCGGCGGCTCGACGGAGACGGCCGGCCTGGTGAGGGCCCCCTCGATCGCGTTCATCCCCAGCATCATCACCATCAGCGCGAAGGGGAACAGCACGATCAGCACAACGATCATCTTCGGTCGTCACCCTCCGGACGGCTCGGTCCGGCGCCTGGTCCGACGTCCAGGAACCCGGCCGGTTGTGAACGCTACGCGGCACGGACCGGCCCGCCCACGGCAGAGAGCACCGTCGGCGGACGTCGCAAGTCCCCGGTCCGCGGGGCCCTCGCCGGGTGCCAGGGGCTGGGCCTGTCCCGCAGGCTTCCCGCCGAGTGTTTCGGCCACGGCTCCCCGGAGCTGCCAGATCGACCTATGCCTGGTCAGAATGCCCGTACTGCCCGGCGGCCCGGGCACCTCGGTGGCTCCGGCGACGGCCTACAGCCGGTCTGGGTGTACTCGATCCGGGTGAGCCGGCGGTGCACCCGCCGCGGCGGGTGGCTGCACGAGGCGCTCATCGCCGCCGCGGCGATCGTCCGACGGCGGGTGCCCGACGGAATGCGCGGCCATCGGCCACGAAGAAACCACCGGATGTGCGTGACGATGCCCCGCCGGGATCGTCCCGGTGGCGTCGAGGGCGGTTGACGGCACCCGACCTGGGGCGCTGCGCGCCACCGCGCTGGCCGCGGAGCGGGAGCGGGCCGCCCGGCTCGGCACCGACGGTCTCGGCCGCCGCCGGTCATCTTGCGAAAATCGCAAGGCGTGGCTACCGTGGCGGAGTGCTCAGCCTTCCCGAACGCCCACCGTTCTCCGGAGCAGCACCGTTCTCCGGAGCAGCACCGCCCCAGGGGCCCGCGGCCGCGGCCGGGCACGCCACGGTCACCGAGCGGGTCGCCGGGCTCATCGAGGCCTCCGGGCTGACCAGGCGCGACTTCGGGCAGCGCATCGGGCTCGACGAGTCGAAGATGTCGAAGTCGTTGCGCGGCACCCGCCGCTTCTCCTCGACGGATCTGGCCCGCATCGCGCAGGCCTGCGAGGTCACCGTCGACTGGCTGCTCACCGGTGACGAGCCGGCCCTCTCACTCGCCGCCAGAACGGCGGGCGGTGACGCGGGCGGCGCGCTCGCCACGGCCAGGCGTCTGGGCACGATGCGCGCCGACCTCGCCGATCTCGGCTACCCGGCGCCCTGGCAGGGGCCCCGGCTGGAGCACGTGCCGGTCGGCTGGTCCGAGCAGGGCCGGCGGTTGGCCGGGCGGGCGCTCGGCGAGGTCGACAAGGCGGGCCGGTCGGTGCTGGAGGAGGATCTGATCGACGTGATCGAGGCCGTCTTCGGCGTCGACATCGCCGTCGCCGACCTCGGCCCGGGCCTCGACGGCCTGGCCGCCGCCTCCACCGAGGTGGCACTGATCCTGCTGGCTACATCGCCGGTGCCGGCCCGCCAGCGGTTCACTCTCGCCCACGAGCTCGGCCACCTGCTCGCCGGCGACGACCAGGACGTCCACCTCGACCGGGACATCTTCGACCCCGCCCAGGCGCGGGATCCCAGCGAGATCCGCGCGAACGCGTTCGCCGCGGCGTTCCTGATGCCGGCCGACGCCCTCGGCGACGCGGTCGGTGCAGCGGGCGGTGCAGCGGGCGATCCGGCGGGCCTCACCGACAGCTGTTTCGCCGCCCTCGCCTGTGACCTGATGGTGACCCCGTCGGCGCTGGCGTACCGGCTGCGCGGCCTTGAGATGATCGACTCGGCCACGTGTGACCGGCTGAAGCGGATGACCGGGTCGAGGGCGGCCCACCTCGCCGGCCGCAGCGACCAGTTCGCCCGGCGGGCCGCGGTCGCCGGCACCCCGCGGCCCCCCGGCCTCATGCTCCGGGACACCTACGCCGCCTACGAAACCGGCGTGACAACCCTGCGCCCCTATGCCAACCTGCTCGGCGTGGACGTGGACGATCTCAGCGCCGCGCTCGAAGCGGACCGCCCGGCGCCCGGGGAGTAGTCACGGAATTCCTCTTCCCCGACAACACCGTCCTGTGCAACTTCGCCGCCGTGGGGCGCCTCGACCTGCTCCGGTCGGTGCTGCGGGGGCGCGGGCGCTGGACGGCCGCCGTCGCCTACGAGGCGGGCCGCTCCGCGCGTTATTTCCCGGACCTGGCCATGCTGCCGGTGGAAGGCTGGCTCGGCGAGGCGATCGAGATCGTCGACGAGGCCGACATCCGGCGGGTCAACCGCATCCGGCGGGCCGTGTTCGGCGGCACCGACGCCGAACCACTGCGGCACCTCGGCGAGGCGGAGAGCTGCTTCGTGATCCTCGAATGGGCGGCCTTCGCCGGCTCCTGGTGGATCTCCGACGACCGGGAGTCGCTGCGGTACGCCCGCCGGCGCGGCATCACCACCGGCGAGACGATCGACGTCCTGGGGATGGCGGTCGCCGACGGCCATGTCGACAAGCGCGACGCGGTCGCCCTGACGCACCGGATGGCGGCCGAGGGCAGGCACCTGCGGCTGCCCCGCTCCGACGCCGACCTCGTGACCTGAGCCCCGGCCTGGGCCGTGATCGACCGTGGTGCCGGGCGACCCGCGGCGTGACCACCGGCCCGGCCCGGCCCGGCGTCAGGCGACGTCGACGACGATCTTTCCCCGGACGTGGCCGTCCTCGACCAGGGCCAGCCCGGCGGGGACGTCCACCAGCGGGATCGTCCGGTCGACGACGGTGGTGAGCCCGCCGGCCGCGGCGAGGTCGGCGAGCACGGCCAGCTCAGCGCGGTCCATCCGGGTCGGCAGGACACGCAGGCGCTGGCGGACGAACCTGTCCGCCGCGAGCGCTCCGAGCATGGCGCCGACCGCGCCGAACACCCGCCCCGGTGAGCCGCCCGCGTTGACCACCAGCGTGCCGCGTGGGGCGAGCGCCCGGCGCAGCCGGCGCAGCGGGTGGTTGCCCACGTTGTCGAGGATCACGTCGTAACGCCCGTGCCGGGCGAGGAAGCCGTCCGTGGTGAAGTCGTCCGAGGTGTAGTCCACGACGTGCGCGGCGCCGAGCGAGCGGACCAGCTCGGTGTTGCGCCCGCCGCACACACCGGTCACCCGCGCGCCCAGCCCGGCGGCGATCTGGACGGCGTAGGTGCCCACCCCGCCGGCGGCCCCGTTGACCAGCAGTCTGGTCCCGGCCCCCACCTCGCCGGTGTCCCGCACCCCGCGCAGCGCCGTCGTGCCGGCGGTCGGCAGCGCCGCCGCGGCGGCGAACGTGAGGCCGGCCGGTTTGCGGGCCAGCAGGGCCGGCCGGGTGCGGGCGAGCTCGGCGAAGGCACCCGGGCAGAAGCCGAACACCTCCGTCCCCGGGCTCAGATCACGCACGTTCACGCCGACCGCCTCGACCACCCCGGCCGCGTCGAGCCCGGCCACGGGGTTCTTCGGCCGGCGCAGCCCCATCCCGCCCAGCAGCCGGGCGACGTACGGGTCGCCGCGCAGCATGTGCCAGTCGTACGGGTTGAGCGCGGCGGCCCGCACCCGCACCAGTACCTCGTCCGGCCCCGGTACCGGCACGTCGACATCGGCCAGCCGCAGGACGTCCGGCGGGCCGAACCTGTCCTGGACGATCGCCTTCACCGTGATCTCCGACCGGACCGACCGGCTGTCGCGGCGGCGCGGGCGCGCCTGGCGTCCAAGCTGAGAACCGTCATGAGGCGACGGTGGCGGCGCCGTGTTGAGCGGCGGCGGTGAATCGCTGGCGCGGCGGTTGAGTGTCGGTGGCGGGCCGCATACTGGCGGCGGAGGAATTGATCGCCGGGGCGGAGAACCGTCGAGACGACAGGGAATTCGCCGAGGCAGGTCGAGGCAGGAAGTCGTCGAGGCAGGGAGCGCGCCCGTGCTGCGGATCCGGCTGCTGGGCGGGGTCGGTGTCGTCACGTCCGGCGGCGAGCCGGTCGACGTCGGCCCGGCCAAGTGCCAGGCGCTGCTCGCCGCGCTCGCGCTCGCCCCCGGCAGGGTCGTGCCGGTCGGGCGGCTGGTGGAGCTGGTCTGGGGCCCGCACCCGCCCAGGACGGCCGAGCGCACCCTGCAGTCCTACGCCACCCGGCTGCGCCGGGCGCTCGGCCCCGGTTCGATCCGCCGCGTCGGCGCCGCATACCTGCTGGACGTCGCCCCGGAGGCGGTGGACGTCGTCCGCTTCCAGCGGCTGCTCGACGAGCGGGACGTCGCCGCCGCCCTCGCCGAGTGGGCGGGCCCGCCGCTGGCCGGGCTGGCCGCCCCCGGGCTGGCCGGGGCCGTCGACGGGCTGGTCGAGCGGTGGCTGGCCGCCGTCGAGGTGGACCTGGCCCACCGGGTGGAGAGCGACGCGCGTTCCGCGCTGGGCCGGCTCACCGAGCTGACCGCCGCCCACCCGCTCCGGGAGGGCCTGTGGGCGCTGCTGATGACGGCGCTCTACCGGGCCGGGCGGCCTTCCGAGGCGCTGGCCGCGTTCCGTGCCGCCCGTACGCACCTCGTCGAGACGCTCGGGGTGGAGCCGGGGCCGGCGCTGCGCGAACTCGAGGCGCTGGTCCTGGCGCACGACGAGCGGCTCCTCCCGCACGGCGGTGGCATCGGTCGCCGGGCAGGCGGTGGCTTCGGCCAGGCAGGCAAGGGGCCCGGCGAGGCGGGTGAAGGGCTCGGAGAGGCGGTCGTCCGGCCTGGGCCGGACGACCGCCCAGGCAATCTCCCCCGCCGGCTGGGGCGGCTGCTCGGCCGCGAGCATGATCTGGAGGCCGTCGGCGGCGCGCTGGCCGTCGCGCCGGTGGTGACCCTGGTGGGGCCGGGCGGGATCGGCAAGACCCGGCTGGCCCTCGCGGCGGCGGCGCGGCACCCCGACGCGGGCGCCGTCTGGCTGGTCAAGCTCACCGAGATCGCGGCGTCGTCCGACGTGGCGCGGGCGGTGGCGGGCGTCGTGGGCGTGACGGAGAGCTCCGGGCGCCCGCTGGGCGAGTCCGTCGTGGCGGCGCTGCGCCAGCGTCGGGTGCTGCTCGTCCTGGACAACTGCGAGCATGTCGTCGACGGCGCCGCGGTGCTCGCCCAGGCGATCGCCGAAGGGTGCCCCGAGGTGCGGATCATGGCCACCTCCCGGGAACCCCTCGGCCTCGGGCACGGCTTCGAGCGGCTGGTCGCCGTCGGCCCGCTGGAACCCGCCGGGGCGGGCGCCGAGCTGTTCGCGGAACGGGCCCGCGCGGTCTTCCCCGCCTTCGACGCGCGGGCCGGGCGCGCCGAGATCACCGAGATCTGCCGCCGGCTCGACGGCCTCCCGTTGGCCATCGAGCTGGCCGCCGCGCGCACCGCGGCGCTCGGCCTCACCGATCTGCTCGAGCGTCTCGACGACCAGCTTCGCCTGCTCGTCGGCGGGGCGCGGACCGCCGACGAGCGGCACCGGACGCTGCGTGCCACCGTGCGGTGGTCCTACGACCTGCTCGTTCCCGGCGCGCGACGCCTGTTCCGGCAGTTGTCGGTCTTCGCCGGGCCGTTCGACCTGGGCGCGGCCACCGCCGTCGCGGCGGGCGAGGCGGGCGAGGCGGAGTATCTGCTCGGGGACCTTGTCGCGAGGTCGATGCTGGTGGCGGAGGCGGGGCCGTTCGGGCGGCGCTTCCGGCTGCTGGAGACGATGCGCCAGTTCGCCGCCGAACGGCTCGCCGAGGCCGGCGAGACCCGGCAGGCGACCGAGCGGCACGCCCGCTGGTGCCTGGCGGCGGCCACCCGGATCCAGGTGCTGCTCGCCGGTCCGGCCGAGGTCGAGGGCGTCGCCCGGCTCGACGAGCTCTGGCCCGATCTGCGGGCCGCGTTCGACCGGGCGTGCGCGGCCGGCGACGTGGCGCTGGCCCGGGCGCTCGTGCGCCGTGTCGTGGTGGAGGTCGTCCGCCGCAGCCGCCACGAGATCGGCGACTGGATCGAACGGCTCCTGACGCTCGGCCGGCCGGAGCCGGACCTCACCCCCGGCCGGCCGGAGCCGGAGCCGGACCCCGACCTCGTCGTCTTCGCGCTCACCTGGGCGGCGCAGCGCTACAAGATGAGCCAGGACAGCGCCGCCTACGAACGGCTCGTCGCCCGCCACGGCGAGCCGGACCACCCGCTCGTCCACCATGCGCGGGCGTCCGTCTACGAGGACTACCCGGCCCACCTGACCTGGGCCGCGCCGGCCGTGGCCGAGCTGCGCCGACGCGGCGAGGGCGACCTGGCCGAGCAGTTCGAGCTGGACGTCGGCGCCGCCCTGCTGTTCACCGGCCGGTTCGCCGAGCACGACGCCGTGGTCGGGACGCTGGTCGAGCGGTACCGCCGGCAGGGGCCGCCCACCCTGCTGAACCTGACGCTGGTGCTGCTCGGCTACTCGGCGCTGCTGCGCGGCCGGCACGACCGCGCCGACCGGCTGTTCGACGAGGCCGTCGGCGTCGAGGTGCCGGCCCGGACGCACTCGCCGAACCGGGCCGTCCAGGCCCGGGCGGTCTTCCGCCGCGGCGAGCGGGCCCGGGCGTTCGCCATCCTGCACGCGCACGTCGAGCAGCTGCTCGACGACGGGAACATGCAGGCCGCCTGCGTCACCACGGTCGAGTTCGTCAACATGGCGGCGGCCGTCGGCCGGCTCGAGGACGCGGCCCGCATGCTGGGCTTCCTGGAGACGACCGGCCTGCTCGAACATCCCGCGTGGCGGACGCTCGTCGAGGGCGCGGCGGCCCGGGTCGCCGCCGACCCCCGCGTGGACCCGGAACGGGAGCGGGCCGGCGGCCGGCGGCTCGACGACCGCCGGGCCCTGGAGTACATGCGCGGGGTCCTGGGCCTGCTCTCCCAGGCCCCCGGCCCGACCGGTCGCCCGTCGGACGACAAGCAGGGACGATGCTCGACGGGCATTGCGTGAACGCCCGCTCATGCTCCGCGCCGACGCAGGAGGACCGCCGATGACCGTCGACTCCCCGTTATCGACCCCGCGCCAGGACGGCGTCGCCGGGCCGCCGCCGCCGTTCGACGCCGAGGTGAGCCCGACGATGGCGATCATGCGGCAGGCGCTGGAGGGGATGCGGACGCTGGACGCCGTCCTGGCCGTCCGGGGGCGCACCGGCGGGGCCCGGGACAAGGACCAGGACGCGCGGCTGGCCCGCGACGGGGCCGTCGAGCTGACGGAGGTGTCGGTACCCGGCCCGCCCGGGGGACCCGAGGTGTCCCTGCTCGTGTGCCGCCCCACCGCGCTCACCACACCCCGCGCCATCCTGTACTTCGCGCACGGCGGCGGGATGATCATCGGCGACAACCGGCTGGGGCTGGACGAACCGCTGGACTGGGCGCAGGAACTGGGCCTCGTGGTGGTCTCGGTGGACTACCGTCTCGCACCTGAGCATCCCCATCCGGCACCGGTCGAGGACTGCTACGCGGGCCTGGCGTGGACCGCCGCGCACGCGGCCGACCTGGGCGTCGACCCGGCCCGGATCATCATCGCGGGGCAGAGCGCCGGCGGCGGCCTGGCCGCGGCGACCGCGCTGCTGGCCCGCGACCGCGGCGGCCCGGTCCTGGCCGGGCAGCTGCTGATGTGCCCGATGCTCGACGACCGCAACGACACCCCGTCCGCCCGGCAGATGGCGGGGCTGGGGATCTGGGACCGGTCGATGAACGAGATGGGCTGGTCGGCTCTGCTGGGCGAGGCCCGCGGTGGCCCCGATGTCTCCTCCTACGCGGCCCCGGCCCGGGCCGCGGACCTCTCCGGGCTGCCGCCCACCTTCGTCGACGTCGGCTCGGCCGAGACGTTCCGGGACGAGGACGTGACCTACGCGAGCCGCATCTGGCAGGCCGGGGGCGCGGCCGAGCTGCACGTCTGGCCCGGTGGCTTCCACGGGTTCGACCTGGTGGCCCCGCAGGCCGCGCTCTCGCGGGCGGCGAAGGCCGCGCGGCTCCAGTGGCTGCGCCGCCTCCTGCCCACCTGACCCGCCGGTCGCAGGCCCGCGCCGTCGGCCGCGCTGTCTCCGGCCCGCCCCGCCGGTGGCGGTGACGTGGTTCACTCGATACTCGTCCGTGTTTGTGTTCACTTATGAGGCCTGACGGCCCGGCGGAGCTTGACATCGGGCCGTCCACCGCGGCATGTGGGCGCCGAGCGACCCCGCTTCCTGCGGCCCATGGCCCACGACCCGGCAGAACTGCCTACAGAACTGGAGTGCAGGCGATGAGAGTTGTGGTGGTCGGTGCGTCGAGCGGCCTCGGCCGGTGTATCGGCGTCGACCAGGGCCAGCGCGGCAACCAGGTGGCCCTGCTCGCCCGCAGGCAGCACCGGTTGGTCGAGGCGGCCAAGGAGGCCGGGCCGGGCACGCTCGCCATCGCCTGCGACGTGACCGACGAGGAGTCCTGCCAGGCGGCGATCGAGGAGGCGGCGACGGGCCTGGGCGGGATCGACGCGATCGTCTACGCCACCGGCATCGGGCCGCTCTCCCGGTTCGAGACGACCAGCGCCGCCACCTGGCGCAAGGCGTTCGACACCAACGTGATCGGCGCCGCGCTGATCACCGCCGCGGCCCTCCCCCACCTGAAGGCCTCGGGTGGCGTGGCGGCCTATCTGTCCTCGGTGAGCGCGTCCCTGACGCCGCCCTGGCCGGGGTTCGCGGCCTACAACGTGAGCAAGGCCGCGCTCGACAAGCTCATCGACTCGATGCGCGGCGAGCACCCGTCCATCGGCTTCACCCGGGTCATCGTCGGGGACTGCGCCGGCGGCGAAGGTGACTCCGGGACCGAGTTCGTCACGGGATGGGACAGGGAGTACGCCGGGGAGGTGCACCAGATCTGGGCGCAGCGTGGCTACATGGCCGGCACGCTGCTCGACGTCGCGGAGCTGCTGCGTGTGGTGGACGTCGTGCTGCAGTGCGGCGGCACCATCCCCTCGGTGGCCGTGACCCCCCGCCCGGCGGCCCCCGCCTGACGGCCCCCGCCTGACGGCAGAACCGGTCTGACAACCGGATCAGCCTGACGACGAGACCCGTCTGACGGCGAGATCAGGCACCTTAACCACCCGAATTCCGGTCGGGAGAGCATCGACCGGGGCAATCACTCCCCTCTCAGCTCGCATGTGGCTAATGTCACTGCCTATGACGCAGGCCACGTGCGGGCGTCCGGGCTCCCGGGGAGAAACCATGATTGCCGCGGTGGAGTTACCGGTCGCCCCGCTTTCGCGACGTACGGGTGATCACGATGGGTGCTGAGCGCCGGGATTTGCACACCCGGCCGCTCAGCACCCCAGGTTCCGACACGCCGGGCCACCCGGCTCCGGATCACGCAGCGGCAGATCAGGCCGCACCGGGTCAGGCCGCACCGGGTCAGGCCGCACCGGGCGCCGGGCCCCAGGGCGGCGCCCCCGCGCGACTGGGGTCGCTGGGTGGCCTGCTCGCCGCGCTGCGCGGGAGGCCTCGGACGGGCGGGTACGCCGCCGGCTCGGACCTGACCGGCGCGGACCTGGCCGGGGTGTGCCTCACCGGCCGGATCCTGCGCGGGGCGCGGCTGCACGGCGCCTACCTCAGCGGCGCCGACCTGCGCGGCGCGGACCTCCGGGACGCCTGCCTGCGCGGGGCCGACCTGCGGGACGCCGATCTCAGCCAGGCCGCGCTCGGCGGCGCGGACCTCGCCGGCGCGCTGCTCGCCGGCGCCTTCCTCACCGGCGCCGACCTGCACGGGACGGACCTGCACGGAGCCTTCCTCCACGGCGTGGATCTCCGGAAGGCCTTCCTCGCCCGCGCTGACCTGCGCGGAGCCGACGCCGACCGGATCATCCTGCGCGGCGCGGACCTGCGCGCGGCGGACGCCACCGACGCCGTCCTGCGGCAGGCCGACCTGCGGCAGGCGGACCTGCGCGGGATCCGCCTGACCGGGGCGGTCCTACGCGGAGTCGACCTGCGCGGCGCGGACCTGCGCGGCGCGGACCTGGGCACCGCCCGGCTCAGCTCCGCCCGCCTCGACCGGGTGTACTGGTCGACCGCGACGACCTGGCCACCCGGCGAGTGGACCTACCGGACGCGGTCGGCGTCCCGGCAGGTCGCCCCGGGTGTCTTCCAGATCTCCGACGAGCCGACCCGTCCCGGCCACCAGCGCCGGACGCCCGGCTGACCCACCCGGCGACCCACCGAGGAGATGTTCCGCGGCGCACCGCCGAGCCGCCCACGGCGAGCACCCCACGGCGGCGGTCGGGTGCGCACGACATCGTTCTGGCCTCCTGGGGCTGGCGGGCGAATCAGGAGATCGACGGTTCCGTCCGCAGTCCCCCGACCGGGACTGCCACATGACCTCCCTCGGCCCGGCAGCGCCACACCGGCCATCCGGCTCCGTCCCAGTCCCAGTCCGGCAGGTGCAGCCCGCGGCGATGACGGGCGCAGGTCGGCCAGTAGAACTGGAACATCTCCATCACGCACTCCTGCACGTTCGCGGCGAGCGACAGCACCCTGCGGGGCAGGTCGGTGCCGCCCAGGCACTCCACGGGGTTGCCCCCGCCGCGATAGGGCTCGCCGTCGAAGCCGACGAGGAGCTGCGGCTCGCCGTCATCGCCGTATCCACCCGACCAGTGGAGCGTCAGGCGGCCCAGACCGGCCTCGGTCCCGTCCAGGTCCCGCTGCACGATGACCAGGGCCTGCTCGGTGCGAGCCACGAGACCGGGCTCGAACCGGGCGCGCGACTCCTCCCAGGGAAACAGCTCACCCCACGCGTCCGTCGTCGGCTCGAGGTCGCGGCCCAGCTCCACGAGCACGACGGGCAGCAGGCGACGCGCCTCGAGATCGTCACGAACTCCCAGGGCGGCCAGCTCACGCAGCGCGGGGCTGTCGACCCCGGCCGCCAGCGCGTCCGCCGCCAGATGCGGCAGGCTCACTCCGATCTTGACTCCCGCCACCAGCTCAGACCAAGCGTCCACAAGCTCGTTCACCGGTCCGTACGTCCACTCGTCCACCCGTTCATCGTGGCATTGGGAACACCGCCCACCGGCCGAAGGAGATGTCGGGTGCTGAGCCATCGGGATGTCGGGTGCTGAGCCGTTGGTTTGTCGTCGCGGCCATCGCCTGCAATGCCGTCGGCACCGCGGCCTACGCGAGCGGGACCCTGCGCGGCAGGATCAGGCCGAACCGGGTCACCTGGTTTCTGTGGGCGCTCGCACCGCTGGTGGCCTTCACCGCGCAACTGGCCGAGGGAGTCGGGATCACCTCCCTGACCACCCTGATGGTGGGCCTCGGGCCGCTCGTCATCCTGGGCTGCTCGTTCATCGGCCGAAACGCCTACTGGGCGTCGTCGCGGTTCGATCTCGGCTGCGGCGGGCTCTCCCTGCTCGGCCTGCTGTTTCTCGCACTGCTCCGGGACGGGAACATCAGCATCGCGCTGAGCATCACCGCGGACGCGTGCGCCGCCGCGCCGACCGTACGCAAGGCCTTTCGGTGGCCCGACTCCGAGGGCCGCCGGGTGTATCTCCTCGCCGTGGCGAGCGCGGCGATCACCCTGCTGACCGTCGACGGACCGTCCTTCGCCGCCTGCGGTTTCCCGGCGTACATGCTCGTGCTGTCCGGGACGCTGTTCGCCGCGGGAACACTCGGCAGCGCGTCTCGTCCGTTCAGTCCCCGGGGCTGTCAGTGACGTCCTGCCGGCCTTTCGGTTCCATCCGGGCCGCCCGAGCGGACCGCAGCACGCGGCGGGCGGCCTGATCGGCGGCCCGGGTGGTCTGGGGCAGCCGGAACCGCGGCGTCAGCGCGAGGACGTGCGCGCAGGCCTGGTCGAGCTCGATCCGGTGCCCCACCGAGACGTGGACCTCCTTGACCCCGTCCTGGGTACGCAGCGCACGGCCGACGACCTCGCCATCGACGATCAGCGGCGAGGAGCCACCGCGGGCGGCGGGCGGTGGCTCGGCGGCGCCGACGAACGCGGTCTTGCCGACACCGAAGGTCGGCAGGCCCGTCAGCACTCCGAAGTGGCACGCGAGGCCGAAGCGGCGGGGGTGCGCCAGGCCGTAGCCGTCGCACACCACGAGATCGGGACAGATGTCGGGCGGCAGCCTGTTCCACGCCGTCACGAGCGTCGGCAGTTCCCGAAAGGCGAGCAGCCCCGGCACGTACGGGAACGCGGCACGGCCCACGACCGTCGACGACACCACGACACTCAGCGAAGCCGCGTCGAGTACGACGACGGCCCCGGCGACCAGGTCCGAACCGGTGTCGTAGGCCACGTCGACACCGGCGACCGTATCGATCCCGGACGCCGCGGGAACGACCTCGACCCGCGCGCGCAACCGCCGTTGGACGTCCTCCGCCTCCGCCGCGGTGACCGGCCAGGGGCCCGGCTCGATCGTCGGACGCCGACCCGGGCTCGCGCACGGCTCACTCAATCTCGGTACCACCCGCTATGACCAGCGAAAACACTCGCCGGGTCGGTGTTGGCCGTTTCCCCGCGCACACCACGGAGCACGTCACACCGGCGACAAGAATCCCTTCGGATGTTCTCACCTCGGGTATTTCAGCAGGAGCCTCATGCCAGACAGGGGAAACCGCCGCGAGTGTACGCCGGTGCCGGCGCCCGGGCGGGCGCCGGCACCGGCCGTCCCGGCGCGGCGAATTTCTGTCGGACCTCCGTGGAAGCATCCGGGCGCGGGATTCAACCGGCCCGCGCGGGAACCACCAGCCGAGAATTCACACCCTCACCGGAACCGTGAGGCAGGAGGCGGACTGTGGAACACCGGACAGGCGCTGCGGACGGCACGACGATGCCCCCGGAAGCGGCGCTTGACGCGCTCGCGGAGGCCGTGGCCCGGGTCGTGCCGGCGCTGGCGGACGTCATCCCACCTGCCCCGGCGGCCCAGCTCGGCCGGCTCGGCGTGCCCGGAGGGTCATGGGCGCCGGGCACCGCCGGTCAGGGCACGAGCCCGAGGGGGCGCTCCGGCCGAGCCGGCTGTCAGGAGCAGGTCCTGCTCGATCAGCCACGGTCGCCGCGCCCGGGGCCGTCGGTGGCGCGCGTGAGCCTGTCCGGGCCTGGGCCGATCCCACCGGCGCGGCCGGGCCCGCCGCCCGCACCGCAGCCGTTCTTCGTACCGCCCTTCCCCGCCGGCGCGGCCGAGTCGCCCGTGCTGCGCGCGTTGCGCGGTCTCGGCCCGTTGCTGGCGCAACGCCTGCTCGGCGCGCTGGATCTGACCCTCGGCGCGCTGGAGCTGGGTGGCGTCCCGACCGGGCTGGCGGCCGGGGTCCCGGCGCCCGCCGGCGGGCAGGTGGTCGCGTTCGCCATGGCCAGTGGCGGCGGCGAACCGGAGGCCGCCGTGATCATGGTCGACCAGGCCCGCTGGGGCGCGAGCACGCTCACCTGCGAGCTGGTGCGAGCACTCAGCTCCCACCCGCGGGTCACCCCGCTGCTCGCGGTGGAGGCAGCGGCCATCGCCATCGGCGGAGCCGAGGTCACGACCGAAACCGAGGTCGCGGTCCCGGCTGAAGAGGCGGCCGCGGCCGAGGAGGCGGTCGCGGCACGGCACGGCACGGTGCGGCGCACCTCGCCCTCGCGGTGGCGGTCGCTGTCGCGGTGCCGGCATCGGCGGCACCCGCGGCGTTCGCCGCGAACGGGCTGGTCGAGACCATCCCCGGTGGCGCGCTGATCCGCACCGGGGCGGCGGCCGGCTCGCCGCATGTCCGCCTGGCGGTTCTCCAGGGCCCGCCGGACGAGGTCGAGCTCGCCGGCTGGGACGAGGTAGTGGAGGTCAGCTGGAGCACGGCGGCCGGGTCCGCCTCCGTCGTCGGGGCCGGCCCGGCGATCCCCGCGGTGGAAGGCGAGACCCCGCCGTGGCCGGGCACGTACCGACTGCGCGTGCACGCCCGCGACCGGGACGACGGCGAGGAGTACGAGGGCGACCCGCGCAGCGGAGAGGGCTACCTGCTCGTCGTCTGGGAGGCCCCGGCCGCGCCGGAGGTCGTGTACCGGCGGTCCGACCGGTTGGGGCACCGGCTGCGCGGCGAGCCACCGCCCCCGGTCCGGCCGGAGGCCGCCTACCGCTGGGTTCGCCGCAGCCCGATCGGGGAGGCGGCCACCGTCACGGTCATCCCGGGGGCCGACATCACGCGGGTGCTCCGCGCGTTCGGCGCGGACGCCACCACACCAATGTCGATGGCCATGCTGCGCGAGACGTGGCGCGCCGGCCGGTTCTGGGTGGCCGTGCTGGCCGTGGAGGGTGCCGTGCTGGCCGTCGAGGACAACGGCTTCCAGGGCGCCCAGGCGCAGGTGCTGCGGGCGTTGTCCCGGCGGGGCCGGGCTGCCAGCATGTTCTGGAATGTCAACGCGCTCACCCGGCTGTCGCTCGCGGAGCACGGCAGGATCGTCGCGTCCTTCGAACCCGGGCTCGACCGGGCGGCCGAGATCGCGCCGGCCGCGCTGCCCTACCTGGAGGGGCTGGACCTCACCGACCACCGGAACAAGATCGAAAAATGCCTGGTAGCCGTCGAGCGGTCCACCGGCCACCCGGTGCGGCCGGTGGATGTCGAGCGGATCGAGGCGGGCGGTGTGGCCTACCTGATGCCCGACAGCTGAGGCCGGCTAGCCGGCCGGGCGTCGCTCCCAGCGGGACGTGTCGGCGACCCGGTAGTGCAGGCGGCGCAGGTGCTGGCCGTACTCCAGCTGGCGGTACCGGTCGCCGTGGACGAGCATCACCTCCTCCGGTGCCACCTGCCTGATGACGTCGGTCAGGCCACGCCGGTCGGCGTGCGCGGAGAGACCGAACTTCTTCACCTCGGCGCTGACCGGCACCACCTCTCCGCCGAGCCGGAAGACACCGCCGCCTTCGGCGAGCTCCAGCAGCTCCCGGCCGGGAGAGTCCTCGTCCTGGTAGCCGCACAGCAGCAGCGCCGAGTTCGGGTCCGGCAGAATCCGGCGCGCCCACTGGACCGCGGGACCGGCGGACAGCATCCCGGACGTCGTTATGATCACACCGCGGCGAAACGAGCTCATCTCCGCGGCGCGCAGCTGGGGGCGGACGGGCCGGACCGGACCGCCGAAGATCTGAAGCGGCCGGCCGGCGGCGGCCGTCTGCTCCTCGTAGACGCGGCTGATCTCCCGGGCCATGCCGTCGACGAGGACGGGAACGTCCGGCAGCCGGGAACGCAGGATGAGGGCGACCTCCTGGGCCCGGCCGAGCGCGAACGCCGGCACGAGGACCCGGCCGTACTCGACGGTCGCCGCGACCCGGGCGACGAAGTCGTTGACCTCGTGCTCGCGGTCACGGCCGTCGTGGTTGCAGTAGGTGGACTCGATGACGAGCAGATCACTGGCGCGGGCCGCCGGGGGTACGACCAGGCCGCCGACGCTGGCCTGCCCCGGGGTGGACACGTCGCCGGTGACGGTGACCCGGCTGGAGCCGGCGGAGACCACGACACCGGCCGCGCCGAGGATGTGCCCGGCGGGGAACAGCTCGACGGCGACACCGTCGCGGATCGGGACACGCCGGCCGTACCCGACCGCCACGACTCGCCGCAGCGCGGCCTCGACCTCGACCTCGCCGTACGGCGGCGCCACCACCGCCGCCGCCCCGCCGGCCGGCGGGTGGTCGGCGGGCGTGAGGCGGGCGGCGCGGGCGGCGCGGAACACCTTCGCCGAGTCGTTCCACATCACCGGCAGCAGCGCCCTGGTCTCCGCGGTGCAGAGCACGGGGACGTCCGGGAACCGGGCGGTCAGCGCGGGCACGTACCCGGCGTGGTCGTTGTGGGCGTGGGTGATCACGATCGCGTCGAGCCGGCCGCCCCGCTCGACAACGCCGATGTCGGGCGGCCCCGCCCGGTCGATCGGCTGCCGCAGGCGCATCCCGGCGTCCACGAGGACCCGGACGTCCCCGGCCGCGACGAGCATGCACGAGCCGCCGATCTCCGTGCCGCCCCCGAGCGGGGTCAGGGTGATCTCCCGGGTGGTGGCCTCCCCCGGCGCCACCCGCCCCGGCGCGCCGATCACCTGCAGGACACGGCGGAACACGTCGATGGCCAGCCCGGCGCCCGTCACGGCGCTGGCGACGCGTGGGTCGACGGACAGCTCCTCCCCGGGGCACGGCTCGGCGGCACCGTGCGGGTGGGCGGCACCGTTCATGGCGGCGGCACCGCCCGGGTCGGGCAGGGTGTGGCCGATCCGGTCCTGCTCCCGTGGATCGAACTCCGGTGCCGGGCCCGGCGGTGGCGGCGCGACGGCCGCGGCCAGCAGGGTGGCGGCCGCCGTGACATCCCCGGCCAGCGCCCGGGAGGCGGCCCGGACGGCCGCCAGCTCCGAACGCAGCGCGCTCATGACCGCCTGCGCCTCGTCGAGGTCGTCGGTGAGCGCGGCGAGCTGTGCCCGTAGCGCCCGGATCTCCACGTCCCGGTACCCGATCCGGCCGTTGGCGACCTCGATGCGACGGCGGGCCTCCTCGAGCTTCTTCGCCAGGTTCCTGGCCTTGCGCGGGTCGTCGGGCCCGACCGCGGCAGCCGCGTCGGCCCCGGCCCCGGCCCCGGCCCCGGCCCCGGCCCCGGCAGGAGTGTCGGCGGACGCGGACGCGGACGCGGGCACCAGGGGGCTGTCCGGACCGCGCACCGCCGCGCGGGTCATGGCGCGGACGCGACGCTGGTCGGCGAGCAGCACCGCGGCTCGCTCGGCCGCGGCGGTGTCGTCGCCGAGCAGCGCCAGCACGGCCGCCGGCTGGCCGGCGAGGTCGTCGGCGTGCCTGGCGGCCAGCTCGGCCCGCATCGCCGGGATCCGGGCGATCACGTCGAGCAACAGCATGGCCCGGTTGTCGGTGGCGAAGGCGGCTGGCGGGATCCGCTGCCCGGCGAACCGGGCGGTGGCCAGTACCCGGGTGGTGGCGTGGGCCAGGATTCCGTCCACGAGCTCCGCGGAACCGGGCCTCATCCGCGGGCCGCCCCGGGCAGTCCGCTCGTCCCGGCCGGCCGCGTCGTCCCGGCCGGCCGCGTCCCCTCGGTCAACCGGGTCGCCTCGGCCAGCACCGGTTCCGCGAAGAACCTGCCCTCGGTGGTCGGCCGCAGCAGGCCCAGCGCGCGAAGGACCTGGACGACGTCCGCGTTGTCGCGGTATCCGGCCGCGGCCAGCGCCCCCGGCCGCAGGTCGGCGCCGCGGTCGTCATCGTCCGCGAGCAGGTCGAGGTAGTCGACGAACTCGGACAGCGGCTCCTTCGCCCCGGCGAGCTGCGTGACGATGCAGTCCCAGGCCGCGGACAGCGGCGCGTCGGCCCGCACGCCGGACGCGATGACCAGCTCGGCCGCGTGCGCCCGGTCGGCGAGCCAGGCGCGGCTCGGGGCCAGCGGATCGGTGGACATCGCCTCGTGGTCGCTGTACCACTGGTCGGCGACTTTGTTGATCAGGATCGGCCAGCCGCCGGTGACCGCGAGGAGCTCGGCGCGGGAGGCATCGTCCTGGAAGGGCAGGTTCGTCTCGGCCAGCCACTGGCGCAGGTCACCGTTCTCGTAACGGCGTACCTCGGTCAGGCCCGAGGAGGTGTCCGAGGCGCGGTACACCGCCGGCCAGGCGGCGGCCTGCGCGGGACCGAGGACGAGCACGATGCCGAGCGTGCCGGGGGAATGCGCCGCGATCAGCTCCCGGGCCTGCTCCCACACGCGCAGCGCGGCGCCCGCTCCGCCGTTCTGCTTCAGGTCGACCACCAGCACGGCGTGGTGCAGGGCGGCCTTCAGCGTGGCCTGCTGGCAGGTCGCCTTCAGGGTCGCCGCCGCGGCCTCACGCAGGAGGGTGCCACGGCCGGCGTCCTTGTTGGCGTCGTCCAGCGTCTTCCAGCAGCGCTCGACGGTCAGCGCGGCGGAGCCGGCGACGACCCGCACCTGGTTGCGCGGCGCGAGCAGGTCGGCGATCTGCGCGCTGGTCAGCGGCGCCCGGGTCGCGCCGGTGCCGTACGACGGCCGCATCAGGCTGGCGTCGAACACGGGGGCGACCTCGAACGACTCGGCCTGCTCCAGCGCCTCCCAGACGGCGTCCCGGCCGCCGATCAGGTCCAGCACGTTCGGGGTGCGCAGCCGGTAGCCGCGGCCGGTGTACGACAGCACGCCGAGGTCGACGCACTCGTCCAGCAGCCCGCGGAACTCGTCGGCCCGGACGTCGGCCGAGGAGAACCCGGCCGGCCACCACTCCTCACAGTCGGCGCGCAGCCTGGACGGTGTCAGGGTGCTGTCGATGCCGCAGTCGTGCGCGTGCAGGGCGATGACGTAGGCGATGACCTTGTAGCGCGGGTCGAGGTTGATCGTCCAGTCGAAGCGCTTGCGGAACGACTCGCGCAGCTTGGTCTCCGACCAGACGAGCTCGACGTCGTCGCCGGTGACGTACTGGGGCGGCGCGCCGGGCGGCAGCGGGCTCGCGGCGAGGTTCTTGAGCAGCTGCCCGCCGAAGAGCTGGATCAGCGCCGGCTGGCTGTTGGTGAGCGCCAGCACCCGCGCCGCGACGTCGGAGTCGGCGAACCGGTAGCCGAGCGCCTCCAGCGGCTTGGTGAGCAGGTCGAACGCGGCCTGGGGCGCCAGTGGACCGACGCAGATCGGGTCGCCGAAGTGGGCCAGCGGGTGGTTGGCCAGCCGTTCGAACCGGGCGGTCTGATGCAGCCCGGCGAAGACCACCTTGACGTGGCGGTTGGTCCGCTCCATCAGTTCCTTGAAGATGCTGACCTGGGTGAACATGCCGCCGGAGGCGTCACCGTCGGCGTTGAGGAACGCGTCCGACTCGTCGAGCAGGAGCAGCAGCCGCCGGTCCGGGTCGGCGGCGGTCCAGGCCGCGATGTGCGCGGTCAGCTCGGCGGACGCCTCGCGGGCGTCGGCGGGCCGTTCGGCCGGGACGATCCCCCGCTCGGCCAGGTCGGGCCAGAGCTGGGCCCAGACTCCGTCGGCCGGGGTGGCCTGACCCACCCGGAAGATCGACTTGTAGAGCGCCTGCTTCGCGCCGCCGTCGTGGAACTTGCGCGCCGCGGCCTGCAGCAGCGCGGACTTGCCCAGCTGGCGCCCGCCGTACACGATGCACGGCCCGAGCGGGTCGGTGACCAGGTCACGCTCGGTGCCGCGGCCGTAGAACATCTCCTCCGGGACGAGGCCCGCGACGTCCGGGGTGAACGGCGACGCGGACGTGAACGGGAGGGTGATCGCCATCGTGACGTCCCGGCCCGGGTTGGCCTGGCAGGCGAGGTAGGCGAACGCCGCGTCGTCGATCACGGCGGTGGTGGGCAGCTTGCTCCCCGTCCGGAACTCGTGCGCCAGCTCGCGCCGCGCGTCCAGGTCGAGGGTGCCGAAGTAGAGGACGACCACGGACCGGTCGGGCTGCTCGTCCTTGAGCATCTGCACGAGCTCGGCCGGGCTCGGGTTGCGCCACACGGCCAGCAGCCGCAGGGGGTTGCCCGAGCTGCTCATCGCCGACCCGAAGGCCGGGATGATCGCCCTGCCGGCGGTCGCCTTGACGCCGTGCAGTTCGAGCCAGGCGCCGCGCCCGCCGGCCAGCCCCTGCCTCGTCGGCGGGGTGGTGGTCTTGTCGACGATGAAGCCGGCCTGCTCCATGATCGCCTTCACGCCGTTGATCCGCGGGCCGAACGAGCGGGCCTTGGAGAGCTCCTGCCAGTGCACGACCCGGGCCGAGACGGTGGTGCCGCGGCCGATGGCCGTGAGATCGACGCCGGCGGCGGCGAACGCGGCGGCGAGCGGCCCGTCCTTCGGGTTCTGCCCGATGTTGAGGAGGGCGATGAGGTCGGAGAGCAGCCGGTGCGGGCCCTGCTGCGGCTTGCCGCGGGCGAACAGGGCGGGGAACACCCCGGCGAACCGGGCGAGGTGGTCGACCCGGTCGGCCGGGCCCGGCAGGGTGCGACCCTCGGCGACGGTCACGATGCACTCGGCCGCCGTCGTGAGATCACCGTCGTCGATGAGCCTGCCGATCCGGTCCAGTGCCGAGGGGGTGAAGCCGGGCCGCAGCCCCTGCTCCCGGGCCGCCTGGACGGCCCGGGAGAGGTTGTCCCGCTCTGCGTCGACCGCCACCCGCGCGCTCTTGGAGCGATCGTGGTCGATCTCGGCCAGGTCGTCGAGCATGACGTCGAAGTCGCGGCGCGGGCCGCGGTGATCCGGCTGGAAGGCGCGCGCCCGGCTGGCCAGGTCCGTCCACTCGTCGACGGTGAGCCGGCCGAACCGGCGGTCGGCGTCGATCCGCGCCGCCAGCTCGGCGACCGCACGGTCCACATCGGCGACGGACTGGTCGACGGCCTTCTCCCGCTCCGCGGTCAGCTGCTGGGCGACCCGGGGCTCGTCGAGCCGGATGGTGTCGATGAGCAGCTGCGTCCCGACCTGGTCGTGGCGGGCGGCGCGGCTGGCGAACACCCGCCGCCATCCTTCGGGACCGGCGTCGCGGGCCTGGAAGGCGGCCGCGACGTCATCCACGGTGACCCGGCGCAGCGGGCCGAGCGAGGCCTTCAGCGGCAGGTCGGCCGCGAACGTCAGCGGGCCGCGGATCAGCTTCTCGGCGGCGAGCTCCTCCCCGGTCAGGCTGCGGCCCGCCAGCAGGTCGAGCGTCTCGTTCAGCAGGCGGATCCCCGCCCTGGCACCAGGGTCGCCCGAGGTGGCGTGCGCGGACAGCTCCTCGATCGCGCCGGCCCGGTGCGCGGCGACCCGGGCGCGCAGGTCGGTCGTCGGGCCGGCCATCCAGGATCCCGCGCCCGCGCCCGCGCTGACGTTCTCCACCGCCGAGATCCACTCCGACAGCAGGGCGGCGACGTCGCCGGCCCAGTCGAACAGCTTCTCCCGGGCCTTCGCCTCGATGACGCGGTTCCCCTTGCGCATGCCCCGCACGCTCGTGGCCAGCCAGGCCCGGTCGCGCAGGCGGGCGGCCGCCTGGCTGACCCGCTCCAGTGTCTCCCGGTCCTGCCGACCGGAGACGATCATGGTCAGCGGCCCGCCGAGAATGCCCGACGGCGAGATCCACGCCTTCAGGACCTCCGTCGCCTTCGCGTAGAGGATCGTCCGGGACGGACCGGTCTCGAGCATGTCCGCGGCGGCCGCGGCGAGCCGCGCGACCTCGTCCTCGGCGGCGGCGGCCGCCGAGGCGGCGTCGACACTGCGCGGCGTGAGGTAGACGCCCGCGTACATCGCGGTCAGCAGCGCCTGGGTGAGGTCGGCGACCTCCGTCCCGGGGCGGACGATGGCCGGCGTCATCTCCTTCAACGGGCCGGCCGCGCCAGCCGTCGGCGACAGCAGACCGGCGCGCACCGACGCCGCGTAGAGCAGCATCTGGGTACCGGGCCGGTCGCGCAGGACGTCGACGTCCAGCGACGGCAGCGCCCGCGCGAACGCGGCGGCGTTCGTGCCGCTGGAGGTACGTATCGCGGCGGCGTGGGCCGTGAGCAGGTGGGCGGCCTGGACGGCCTCCGGGTCACCCCTCGCGCCGGTCAGCCAGTAGGCCAGGGCGTACTGCTCGCCGGCCAGGAGCTCCGCGTACAGCCGGTCGGTGGTGTGCCGGCGCTCGACCACACCGCGCCCGAGACCGCCCGGGACGGGAGCGGGCTCCGGCTCGCGGACGGCGCGCCCCTGGCAGGGCGGCGCGACCGGCCGCCCGGGAAGCTCATCGGACGGACCGGCGGGGCCGGGCAGGACGAAGTCAAGCCTGGCGACGACGTCGTCCAACGACGGCTCCGCGGCCACCGCCGGGCCGACGACCGGCACCTCGGCGGCCGGTGTGCCGGTCGGTACCTCGACCGCCGGGGCGTCGGTCGTCGGCAGGTCGGCCGCCGGTGGTCCGGCCACGACCGGGCCGGTCTTCTTCTCCTGGTCCCCCGGGTCTCCCGGGCCAGCGGGGTCTCCCGGCCCAGCGAGGACACCCAGGCCGGCGAGGACACCCCCGCCGGTGGGGCCTTCCAGGCCGGCGGGGGCGTCCTCGCCGACGGGGGAAGCGAGGTCCGTGTCAGGTGCCGCGCCCGCGCTGATGTCGGCGGGTTCGGTGGGCCGGCCGGTGGCGGCCGCGTCGGTGGGGCCGACCGCGGGCGGCTCCGGGCCGGCGGGCGGGTCGGCCGAGACCGTGATCTCGCCCGCGAGCGCCAGGAGCAGGGCGGCCTCGGCCGGCAGGGCCGAGAGGACCACCGGGGCGAGCTCCGCCGTCCGCCGCCCGTCGCTGCCACCCAGCTCGACCAGTGACAGGAGGGCGTCGAGCCCCTCGAGGAGCCGCTGATCGCTGCTCTCGTCGACGGAGGCCGCGAGGGCGACCAGGCTCGCCACCTGGTTCGCCGCGTACTCGGGGCCCGCGAGCGTCGCCAGCCGCCGCACGCGGCTCACCAGCTCGGCGGTCGCGGCGCGGGCCGTCACGTCGGCGAGCACCTCGGCCGCCTCCCGGAGGGTCCGCGGTACGCCGACCGCGCCGAGCGTGGCGGTGGTGGTGAGGACCCGGTGCAGGCCGGCCAGATACGAGACGAGACGGGCGAACACGTCACCGTCGACTCCGCGGCCACCTACGATCGCCTCGGTCAACGCGAGCAGGGCCTCGCGTTCCAGCGCCCGCCGCTCGGACTCCAGCTCACCGGCGGCCGCCAACAGCGCGGGCACGGCCAGGCGGCCACCGGGCACCGACGCGCCGGGCACCGGGTCACCCGGCACCGGGCGGTCACCGGCCAGCAGCGTCAGGATCGCGGGCGGCACCGCGCGGACGAGCTCGCCGTGACCTCCGCCGGCCAGCTCGCCCAGGATCGCGAGGAAGCCCTCACCCGGCCCGCTCACAGCCGGCCCGGCCGGGCCGGCGGACCACGTCTTCCTTAAGTGCTCGGAGGCCGCCGTCGACGGGACGGACGGGTACGCGTCGACCCCGTGCTCGCAGGTGGCCTCGTCAACAGGTTCGGGCACGCCCGAGTCGGCGTTCGCGCCGACGGCCCGGTCGTTGTTCTCCTCACGCGAAATACTCTTCCCCGCTCTCGGCAAGACTCCCCCTGACCTGTTCGTTTGCTGCGCTCTGAATTAATCCTCCGCACGGCTGCCCGCGTCGCCGCCACCCTACGGTCGCCCACCGACAAGAAAGGATCCCACCACCCAAATCAGGTCTATCAAGGGAGTCCACCGCCCTCATCCAGATACCACACAGATGCCACAGACCTAGCGGCGAGGTCCGGCGTGCAGCACGTTTGCGACTCGCCGACGGATCCGTTGCGCACGCCGGCGATATCGAAGGGCCGGGCGCCTGCGCCGGCCGGCCGGCGGGCGGGCGCTCCCGGCCCCGAACGATGGCCGGAACAGGGAAAGGCCGGCTCCCACGGCATCGTCAGGTCATAATCGCGACGGCGATGCCGGCGACGCCCACCCGTGGAGTTCCGCGCCGGCACGGGTTCCCGACAAAAACCCGCCACAGGATAGCGGCGGTCTCCAGGAAGGCGAACTCCGCGGCCAGAGGCAAGGGGGTCCCGCAGTACGCTGGATGGTTAACAGAGAACGCGAGGTTCTCCATATCCCGTGGCTCGATGTCGGGTGGCTCGATGTCGGGTGGCCCGACGTCGAGCGGCCCGACGTCGAGCGGCCCGACGGCACGGCGGGCGACTACCACGTGGTCAGGCTCCGTGACCTCGCGGTAGTCGCGGCGGTCGACGATTGCCGGGTCCTCATGATGTGGCGCCACCGGATCGCCCAGTCCTGCGGACTGGCGATTGACCTCGACGCCAACGCCGCGATCAACCTGCGTAACCTCGTCGCCGCCAGTACGTCGGAGACGCAAAACGCCCGTGGCGCCGACCGTAGGACCCACGCGAGCGGGCAGGTGGCCGTGAAGCGGGAACCGGGCACGGCCACAGCCACAGCCACGGCCGGTCAGACCCGGGGTGCCCCACCGAAAGGTGAGGCGGCATGAAAGCGCCATCGAGCACTCACGTGCAACGGCCCTGTCATCACTTCTCTACGCCGAACCCGCGGCCGGCGTCACCAACGCCCGGAATTTTCTGTTCCGGGCCGACGCGTGTGAACTGGTCGGGCCGCCGACCGAGAAGAACGAGTCCGACCGTCTCGGATGGATCCCGCTCTCCCGCATCCGGGAAATGACCAGGAATCGGGAGATCGTGAGCAGCGCCACCCTGGTCGCGGCGATGGCGTTGCTGCTGGACTGGCCCCGCCGGCGGCCACCGCGCTGGGCGGCCGCCGACCGCGACGCCGTCCCCGCCCTGAGCGCCCCGCTGGACGCGGGCGCCGACGGCGAACGGTCAGGCCTGAGCGGCGGCAGGCTGACGCAGCGGGGCCAGGGCCGCGCTCCAGGCCACGACCTGGTCGAGCAGCGTGCCCAACGCGGCCAGGTTGTACTCGCCGGGCTTGAAGACGCTGAAGTTCTCGAACTCGGTGAGCAGCGACAGGACGACCTGCTGGCGGACGTCGGCCATCTGCAGCTCGCCGGCGATGAGGCGCAGGTGCTCCGTGGCGCGGGCGCCGCCGGCCCCGCCGTAGGAGACGAAGCCGACCGCCTTGTTCGCCCACTCGGCGAACAGGTAGTCGATGGCGTTCTTCAGCACGCCGGAGGTGCTGTGGTTGTACTCGGGCGTCACCATCACGAAGCCGTCAAAAGAGGCGATCTTCGCCGCCCAGCGCTTGGTGTGCTCGTTCTGGTACTGGCCCAGCGACGGCGGGAGCGGCTCGTCGAGGTGCGGCAGTGGGTAGTCCAGCAGGTCGACGAGCTCGAACTCGGCGTCGGCGCGCTTCGCGGCGACGTCGAACACCCACTTGGCCACCTGCTCGCCGTTGCGGTTCGGACGGGTGCTGCCGATGATGATGCCGATCTTGATGGTCATTGGCGAACTCTCTCCCGGAGGGACCTACGTGGGCTCATCGGGTCCACCCCGACCAGTGGGCCGTGCTGACCGCTGGGCCACGCTGACCGGTGGGCCTCACCCGACTACTTGCCGCTTCAAGTAAACAGGGCGGACGTCCCCACATCAACCCCGCCGGACCCGGACCGGCGGGGCACCGTCGCCGGCGACGGCCGCGGCCCGGGCTGAGTCCGAGGTACCGATGACCGCACCGGTGCCACGGGCGGACACGCCGGCCTGGCGGGCCGACGAGCCGGTGCCACGGGCCGGTGAACCCGCACGGCGGGCCGGTGAACCCGCACGGCGAGCGGGTGAACCGGCACGGCGGGCCGGCGAACCCGCACGGGTTGGACGCAGGAGGTGGAGCAGCGCGGGCAGGAGCGTCGCCCGCAGCACGAACGCGTCGATGGCCATACCCGTGGCGAGGCCGCATCCGATGACCTTCATGGTGCGGGAGGGCTGCGCGGCGATCGCCATGAAGAGGAACAGCATCACGAGGTTCATCGTCAGCATCACGTGACCGACGTCGGCGTGGCCGCGCCGGATGGGGGCGGTGTCGGTGCGGTGGCGCCGCCCCGCGCGCCGTGGCCCACCGGTGTCCCGCGTACTCCGCGCGTCCTGCGTGCCCTGCGTGCCCTGCGTGCCCTGCGGATTCTCCGCGGACCGCCCGTTCCGGGCGGGCGGTCCGCTCCCGGCGTGGTCGGCCGGTTCCAGGAGCCGGACGAGCAGGCTGAGGTTCAGACCGGGTAACAGGCCGAACACGGCGACCAGCACGAGCACCAGCATGGACGGCTCGACGGGCCCGGTCTCCAGCCCCAGCGCCCTGGTGGGCAGGTCGGTCTGGAACAGGATCGCGAGGACGCCGGCCGCCGCGAGAACGGCGAGCACGCTGGTCACCGCCAGCGCGGCCGCGATCTCCACCGAGCGCAGGATCAGCAGGCTGAGGAGCCCGACCACGAGCAGGATCACCAGCAGGAACAGCGTCGTCGCGCCACGGAAGTCCGCCGCCATGTCCACGAACAGCGCCGTGGAGCCGCCGATGTAGACCCGGGAGCCGGTGCCTTCCACGGCCCGTGGGACGACGTCGTCGCGCAGCCGGTGCAGCAGGTCGACGGCCGCCGGCGAGCGGGGGCCGTCCCGCGGCGCGATCCGGATCACCGCGAGCCCGGCGTCGGCCTTCTCGAGGTTGAGTGCCGCCTTGACGACGCCGGGCGTCTTCGCGATGGCGCTGACCACGTCGGCCACGGGCACGGCGGACGGCCCGTCACCCCGGTCGACCGCGACGAGCATCGGGCCGTTCAGCCCGGGGAAGAAGTCGGCGCTGAGCAGGTCGTAGGCCCGCCGGGTGCTCATCGACGTCGATTCGGCCCCGTCGTCGGCGCCACCGAGGTCGAGGGTCACGGCGGGGACGGCGAGCAGGACCAGCCCGAGGCCGGCGGCCAGCGCCATCGCGGCCGGCCGGCGGTCCACCTGCCGGGCCCACCAGGCCCGCAGCCCCGGCCGGTGCGCCAGGCCGCGGCCGCTGGCCGTCAGGTGCTGGCGTTCGGCCCAGCCGAGCAGCCGCGGCCCGCTCAACGCCAGCAGCGCGGGCAGCAGGGTGAGGATGACCAGGCCGGTCGCCGCCCCGGCGGCGGCGGTGCCGAGTGCGACGCCGTCGAAGAAGCTGAGCCCGAGCAGCGCGACGCCGTCCATCGCGAGGGTGACGCAGAATCCTCCGTAGGCGACGGCGAAGCCGGCGCGGGCGGTGGCCTGCGCCGCCGCCTCGGCCGGGCTCGCCCCTTCCCGCAGCGCGGACTGGGCCCGGTGCACGACGACGACGGCGCCGCCGAGGCTGGTCCCGGCCGCGACGACGGCCGCGAGCAGCGGGGCGAAGGCGGTGGTCGTGGTGGCGTGGGAGAGCAGCACGATGGCGCCGAGGGCGGCCACCGTCGCCACCGCGGACGTCGCCGCGCAGACGGCGACCGCGCCCCGGGAGCGCAGGGTCACCCCGAGCAGCAGCAGGGCGGCCACCAGCGCGATGATGATCGGCCGCGGCGAGACCGTGGTCGCGCTCAGCGCGGTAGCGCCCGGGCCGGCGGCCTCGACCTGGAGGTCCGGGCCGTCGTACGCCCGCGCGGTGTCGATGAGGCGCCGCGCGGCGGCCCGGTCCGGATTCAGCGCCGAGCCTTTCATGATCACGGATGTGACCGCGGTGCGCCGGTTCCCGCTGACCGGCTCGACGCCGAGGACGACCGCGCCGGCCGGGTTGAACGGGTCGATGACCCCGCCCACCTTGGGCAGCTTGCCGAGCTCCGCCGCCATCGCGGTGATCTGCTCGCGGACCACCGGGTCGTCGACCGTCCCGCGGCGGGCGTGCAGCACGATCGACTCGGTGTCCGGGAGACCACCGCCGGGGACGACCTCACCGACGAGGTCCATGGCCCGGGCGGAGTCCGTTCCGGGGACGGCGACGTCGGTGTCGAAGCGCGCGCCCGAGTCCCGCACGAAGACGAGAAGTGTCGCCAGGCCGGCCACCCACAGGGCGACGACGATCCAGCGGTGTCGCGCGCACATGGCCGCGAAGGCCCGGACACCACCGCCCGCAAGATCCGACTTTCCTCTCATTTTGGACAAGCTAGACCTAAGTGGCGGTCCCGGTCGAGGCCTCCCAGGCCGACCGAGGCCAAACGAGGTGAAGCACGCCTTAAGCGTCCCTAAACACACTCAAGACGCCTGAAGCGGACCGAAGGCCACCGAAGCGGGCTAACCAGGGTTCACTCGATCGGGGAATCCGACCTCCATGGAGACTCTGCGTCGACCTTCACCCAACAGCGTCCTGTCATCAACATGCCGCACAGGACTTCTGGTCGAGTCTCGGACGCCGGCGTCCTACCATCGGCTGGTGAACCCGCGGTGCACGACCACGCTGCCAGCTCCCGGTAACGCGAGCGGTGACAAGGCTCCCGTCGCCGGCCATCCCCATTTCGGAGGAGGGGCGGTGAACGGCGACGGCCTTCCACCCGCGGTCGCCGCGCTGCCGACACCGGGGACCGACTGATGGGGCTCTTCCGTCGCCGCCCCGCCACGGAACACGGCCGCTCCGCGGCCGAGCGCATCCGCCCCACCGCCGAGCACGGCCGCGCGGTCGCGGAGCTCGGCCGGGGGAAGGCCCCGACGGCCCCGAGCCGCAGCGCGCGGACCCTGAGCCGGATGTTCGGCGTGTCCTGCGCCGAATGCCGTCTCGGACCGGCCTCGTTCACCCAGGTCGCCGCGGAGGCCTACTCGTGGGCCAGCACCCACGACCAGCTCCACCACCCGGCCAGATCCTCGGCCCAGGTCATCAGCCGCCGCTGACACCGGCCGGCCGACACCGGCCGGCCGACACCGGCCGGCCGACTCCCCGCGACGGGTCTCCCCGCGACGGGTCGTAAGTGGACCCGAAAGTCCGCTGGATCTACGATACCCCCGAGCAAGCGGACCCCAGAGTCCACTTCGATGCCGGAAGCGCGGGGAGCGGGGAACTGGATGCGGAGCAGTCAGGCGCGACCGGAGACTCGGACCGGCGGCGGGGCGCTGGCCGTCCTCGCACTGGCGTCGGCGGCGTTCTCGCTGGCCCAGACCGCCATCGTGCCCGGTCTCGGCGCCCTGGCCGAGGCACTGCACACCACCTCCGAGAACATCTCGTGGGTCCTCAGCGCCTACCTCGTCTCGGCCGCGATCCTCACGCCGATCGTCGGCCGGCTCGGCGACATGTTCGGCAAGCGGCGGATGCTGGTCGTCGCCCTCGCGGCCTTCGCCGTCGGCAACGCGCTGGCGGTGCTGGCACCGAACGTCTGGCTGCTGATCCTGGCCCGGGTGGTGCAGGGGGCGGGCGGCGGCATCTTCCCCCTGTGCTTCGGCCTCATCAACGACACGTTCAGCGCGGAGCGTCGGCCCGGCGCGCTCGGGCTGGTCTCGGCGATCTCGGGCATCGGCGCCGGCGGCGGCCTGATCATGGGGGGTCTCCTGGTCGACCACGCCTCGTGGGAGTGGGTCTTCTGGGCCGGGGCGATCATGTCCGGGGGTGCGGCCCTCGGCGCGCTGCGGCTGCGGGACTCCGCCGGGCGCACCCCCGGGCGGATCGACCTGCCCGGCGCGGTCCTGCTCGCGCTCGGGCTCACCGCCCCCCTCATCGCGATCACCAGGACGCCGTCGTGGGGGTGGGGAAGCCCGCGCACCCTGGGCATGATCGCGGCGGGGCTGGCCGTCCTGGTGTTCTTCGGGTGGTACGAGCGCAGGGTCACCGAGCCTCTGGTGGACATGCGGCTGCTCGGCCGCCCGGAGGTCATGGCCACGAACTTCGCGACGGCGCTCGTCGGCTTCGGCACGTTCGGCGCGTTCGTGCTCATCCCACGGCTCTCGCAGACCCCGGAGTCCTCGGGCTACGGGTTCGGGCTGGACGCCACCGGGGCCGGCCTGCTCCTGCTGCCGGCGTGCGGGGCGATGCTGGTCACGGCCGGTGTCTCGGGGCGGCTGACGCTCCGCGTCGACTCACGGGACTCGCTCATCGCCGGATTCCTGATCTCCGCCACCGGCCTGACCGCGCTCGCCTTCGAGCACGGCGGTGAGGGCGTGGTGATCGCGCTGTCGGTGCTCCTCTTCGGGGGCATCGGCATGATCATGGCGGCGGTGCCGAACATCATCGTCCGCGCGGTGCCGCCCGCGATGACCGGGCAGGCGACCGGGGTCAACACGCTCCTGCGCTCCGTGGGCTCCGCCGTGGGCTCCCAGGTCGCGGCGACCCTGCTGGCCGCGAGCGTCACCACGGCGCACCCGCTGCCGACCGACGGGGCCTTCACCCTGGCCTTCCTCCTGGGCGGCGGCGGGGCGATGGCCGCGGCGGTGGCCGCGGTGTTCATCCCACGGCGGCCCAGGGGCGGCGCCCCCACCGCTCCGCCGGCCCCCGCCGCGCCGGCGCCGGCGACGGCGGCGATCGCGGCGGCGGCGGCAACGGTGACGGCCACCGCGACGGTGCCGGCCACGGCCCCGGCCGCCGGCCCAGCGTCCACCAGCACTGCGGCCACCGGGCCAGCGGCCACCCGCACCGCCGGCGATCAGGCAGACTGACGGCCATGTCCTCCCCGCCCGACGAGACGGCGGAACGCGGGTGCCTCGACTGGTCCGAGCGCCGCGCGGACGCGCGGCGCAACCACGAGCAGATCATCGCGGCGGCCATCGCGGTGTTCGCGGAGAAGGGCCTCAACGCCACCGTGCCCGAGGTCGCGGCCCGGGCGGGCGTGGGCAAGGCAACGGTCTACCGCAGCTACCCCACCAAGGCCGACCTGGTCCGGGCCGTCGCCGAGCACCAGGTCCGCTGGGTGGAGGCACGGCTGGCGGCCGCCGCCGAGGAGAGCGACCCCTACGCGGCGCTGTGCGGCTTCCTGTACGACGTCTCCGAACGGCTGGCCCACGACCAGGTGCTGCTGGCCGAGGTCCTGCCCACCAGGGATTCCCGGATGGCGGAGGCGCCGGTCAGCAGGGTGCTCGCCGGCATCGTCGACGCCGCCCGCGAGCAGGGCACACTGCGCGACGACGTCACCGCCCTGGACGTCCGCATCCTGGTCGGCGGCTACGCGCGCGTCCTGTCCGATCTCGGGATCCGGGACCCGAAGGAGTGGCGCCGCTACGCGGGTCTGGTCATGGCCGCGCTGCGCCCCTGAACCGCGCCGCCCCTGAACCCCGCGGCCCCTGAACCCCGCGCCCGCGCGAGGCGTTCACCGTCCCCGCCGCGGTTGCCGCAGCAGCCGTTCGAGCTCGTCGATCCGGTCGAGCAGGTCGAGCACCACCCCGGTGGCGGTGTAGGTGATCCCGAGGTCGCGGCGCAGCCGTTCGATGCGCCCGGCGCGGGCCAACGCCCCCGCGGCGAGGACGCGACGACCCCCGGGGCCGGTCCCGACGTCGAGCAGGCCGAGGGTCGCCAGCCTGCGGACGAGGTCGGGGTGCAGTTGGGCGGCGACGCAGAAGGACTCCAGGTCCAGCTCACGGTCCCGTGGGCGGATGCGGACGAGCGTCCTGGTCATGACCGCCCCCTGGGGTTGCCGGACCTGGGGTTGAAGGACGAGACGCGGGCGAGCTCGCGGAACAGTTCGCTCTCCCGTTCGGTGGGGTCGGGCGGCACCATGATCCGCATGTGCGCGTACAGGTCACCCGCACCCTCGGCCGCCCGGTCCGCGTCCCGGCCCGGCGCCGGCAGGCCCCAGCCGCGCAGACGGAGCCGGCGGCCGCTGGAGGTGCCCGGCGGGACGGTGACGGTCACCCGCTCACCGGCCGGCGTGTCCAGCCCGGCCGCCGTCCCCAGGACGGCCTCCCACGGGGCGAGCGGCAGATCGGTGTGGACGTCGCGGCCCTCGACCCGGAACCGCGGGTCGGGAGTCAGGCGCACCATGAGGTAGAGGTCACCGGGGCTCGCGCCGTCCCGGCCCCGCCCGCCCTGGCCGGCCAGCCGCAGCCGCTGGCCGTCGCGGATGCCGGCCGGGACGGCCACCTCGACCTCCCGCGGGCCGTGCGGTCCGGGCAGCGTGATCCGCCGTCGCCCGCCGCGGTAGGCCTCGGCGAGCGAGATCTCGATCTCCGCCTCCTGGTCGGCGCCGGGCACCGGGCCCGCCCGGCCGCGCCGGCGGGCGAACCCGCGTACGCCGCCGAACAGGTCCTCGAAGTCGAAGCCCTGAAACCCCTGAAACCCCTCGAACCCGAAGCCCCCGCCGCGCCCGCCGGCCCCGGAGCCGGCGCCCGGCCCGGTGCCGGGAGCCGCCCCGAAGCCGCCAGGTGGGGCGTCCGCCCAGCGTTCGGCGCCCTCCGGCACCCGGCGGAAATCCCGGCCGAACCGGTCGTAGCGCGCGCGGGTGTCCGGGTCGGACAGCACGTCGTACGCCTCGGAGAGATCCTTGAACCGCTCCTCGGCGGACGGGTCGGAGTTGATGTCCGGGTGGTATCGGCGGGCCAGCTTGCGGTAGGCGCGCTGGATGGCGTCGGCGTCGGCGTCGCGCGGCACGCCGAGCAGCTCGTAGAAGTCCGGGCTCGCGCGTCCCGTGGTCCCGGCGCTCATGACGCCGACCGCGGACCTGCGCTCACCGCGACCGATGCGGGCCGCAGCACCCGTCCACCGGCCTCGAAGCCGGGGCGCAGGACCTCGACGACGGTGCCCGCCGGGGGAGGCCGCGGTGTCAGGGCACTGTCGACGACGGCGCCGACCTCGTGCCGGGCCGGGTCGAAGGGGCCGGTCTCGTCGTCGAGCCGGGTGACGCCGGAGACCCGCAACGCGTCGAGCGCCAGCTGGCGCACCCCGCGCACGCCGTCGACGAGGGAGTCGGGGTCGGCGTCCGCGTGGGCGAGGGCGAGCTCCAGGTGGTCGAGCACCGGCAGCCAGGCGAGGATGACGCGGTCCCGCTCGGCCGCCGTGGCGGCGCCGATCTCCCGTCCGGCCCGGCGGCGGTAGTTGTCGAAGTCGGCCAGCGTCCGCAGATGCCTGGCCTGCGACTCCTCCAGCTCGGCCGCCAGGTCCGTGCCAGTGGGGTGGTCAGTCATCATCGCGGGTGGTGAACTCGGCGTCGATCACATCGTCCCCGCCGGCGCCGTGCCCGCCGGTTCCCGGGCCGGCGTCACCCGGACCGCCGGTGCCCGGCCCGGCCGCCGCGGCACTTCCACCGCCGCCCGGCGCGGCCGCCGACTCACGCGTGCCCGGGGCGGGCAGCGCGTACAGCACCTGCTGGAGATCGTTGACGATCGGGCGGACCCGGTCGGCGCCGGCGTTCTCCGCCAGGGCCCGGCGGGCGTGGGCGACGAGCTGCTCGGCACGGGCCCGCTCGTGCGCCGGAACGTCGTCGCCGAGCTCGGACAGCCGGCGCTGGACCTGGTAGGCGATCGTGTCGAGCTGGTTGTGGGCGTCGGCGTTCTCCCGCAGCCGGGTGTCCTCCGCGCGGTTGCGCTCGGCGTCGGCCACCATCCGCTCGATCTCGTCCGCGGGAAGGTTGGTGTTGTCCGAGATGGTGATGCGCTGCTCGGCGGCCGTGTCGGTGTCGCGCGCGGTGACGTTCAGGATGCCGTTGGCGTCGATGTCGTAGGTGACGTCCACCTGGGCCTGGCCGCGTGGCGCGGGCCGGATGCCCTCCAGCCGGAACCGGCCGAGGGTCCGGTTGTCCGCGGCCATCTCGCGCTCGCCCTGCAGGACCACGATGTCCACGGCGGACTGGTTGTCCTCCGCGGTGGAGAACGTCTCGCTGCGCCGGGCGGGGATCGTCGTGTTGCGCTCGATCACCTTCGTGCTGACGCCGCCGAGGGTCTCCACCCCGAGGGAGAGCGGGGTGACGTCGAGCAGCAGCACGTCGGAGACCTCGCCCTTGAGGACCGCGGCCTGGATGGCGGCGCCGACGGCGACGACCTCGTCCGGGTTGACGGTCATGTTCGGGTCCCGGCCGCCGGTGAGCCGGCGCACCGCGGCCTGCACCGCGGGCATCCGGGTGGCACCGCCGACCAGGATGACCTCGTCGATGTCCGGCTCGGCGATCTTCGCGTCCGCCATCGCGCGGCGCACCGCCGGCATGCACCGCTCGAGCAGATCGGACGTGTTCATTTCGAACTGGCCCCGGGTGAGCGTGGTGTTGAGATGCTTCGGGCCGTTCGAGTCAGCGGTGATGAACGGCAGGTTCAGCTGGGTCTGACTGACCGAGGAAAGCTCGATCTTCGCTTTCTCCGCGGCCTCGAACAACCGCTGCAACGCCTGCGGATCGTCGCGTAGGTCGATGCCGTTCTGATGCTTGAACTCGTCGGCGAGGAAGTCGACCAGGCGGCGGTCCCAGTCGTTTCCGCCCAGATGGGTGTCGCCGGCGGTCGCCCGTACCTCGACAATCCCGTCGCCGACGTCGAGGACGGACACGTCGAACGTCCCGCCGCCGAGGTCGAAAACCAGGACGGTCTCGTGCGACCGCTTGTCCAGCCCGTAGGCGAGCGCCGCGGCCGTCGGCTCGTTGATGATCCGCAGCACCTCCAGGCCGGCGATCCGGCCGGCGTCCTTGGTCGCCTGGCGCTGGGCGTCGTTGAAGTACGCCGGGACGGTGATGACGGCCTCGGTGACCTTCTCCCCCAGGAAGCGGGCCGCGTCGTCGACGAGCTTTCGCAGTACCATCGCCGAGATCTCCTCGGGCGCGTACTGCCGTCCGCGCACCGTGATCCGCACGGCGTCGTCCTGGCCCGGGACGAGATCGAAGGTGACCGTCCGCAGCTCGCTGGCGACCTCGCTGTAGCGGCGCCCGACGAAACGCTTGACCGAGGTGATCGTGCCCTTCGGGTTGAGGATCGACTGGCGTCGGGCCAGCTCCCCCACCAGCCGCTCGCCACCCTCGGTGAACGCGACCACCGACGGCGTCGTGCGCGAGCCCTCGGCGTTGGGGATGACCGTCGGCTGGCCGCCCTCAACGACCGCGATGACCGAATTAGTCGTCCCCAGGTCTATTCCAACAGCCTTTCCCACAATGTCCTCCCGGCAGGAGCGCTTCCGGCAGACAGACGGCGGGGACGCGGCAGGTTCCGTCAACTACGCACAACTACGCGAAGCACTTTCGGTGACGCAAAGCACCTTCGGCTAACGGTAGGACCGGCCCGACCGGCCGCGCAACACCGCGTACCGGGCCGGGAGATCAGGAATCGCCACCCGGACGGCCCGTGGGCGGGCGGCTTGCCGGCCGGGCGAACCCCGCCGACGATTGACGGGTAGGCCGCCCAGGAAAATGAGCAATGGCCAGGGAGTGAATCATGACCAACCCCGTGCGCGCAGCATCCGGCCGGCAGCTACCGACCATTCGCTGGGATCCGCTCCGCGAGATCGAGGACGCCTGGACCCGCATGGGCAGCCTGCTCGGCGACGTCACCGGCGGCGGTGAACGGCGGCCGTACGGCGTGCTGGCCGGCCTGGCCGGGCTGGCGCCGGCAGTGGACGTCGAGGAGACCACCGACGAGTTCGTCGTGGAGCTCGAACTGCCCGGTGCCCGGGCCGAGGATCTCTCGATCGACCTGCGGGACAGCGAGTTGTTCGTCACCGGAGAGATCAGGGAACGGGAGCGTCACGGCACGCTGCGCCGCCAGACCCGCCGGGTGGGGCGGTTCGAGCACGTCATCCTGCTGCCCGGTGAGGTCGACCCGGACGAGGTGAACGCCAGCCTCGACGACGGCCTGCTGACGGTCCGGCTGGCGAAGGCCCGCCGCAGCCAGCCCCGCCGGATCGAGATCTCCGCGCCGTCAGCCGAGCCGGGCCGCACCATCGAGGGCTCGTCCGGCGACGCCTCCCAGGACGCCACCGGCCGGAACGACACCGGGCGCGGCGACACCGGACGCGACGACACCGGACGAACGGACTCCCCGCGGGCCGGCTCCACCCGGTCGGACTCCACCAGGACCGGTTCCGCGCGGGCCGGGTCGTCCGCGCGGGGCGGCCGCTCGGGAGCCGGGTCGAAGGAAGCCGAGTCCAAGAACGCGGAGAGCAAGGGCGCTGAGAGCAGGAGCGCGGAGAGCAAGGGTGGCGCTGGGAAGGCCCGGCGGGCCGAGGATTCCGGCGGCGGGGGCCTGCCGGACGCCCCGACGCCCTTCGGGCAGAGCTCCTTCGGCGCCGACTGATCGGGCACCGTGTCGCAGCCCGCCGTACACCCGGACACCGCGCACGCCGACAGCACCGCGCACGCCGACAGCACCGTGCTCGCCTACTTCCAGCGTCGGGCGATGCCGGTCGGCCTGGAAGCCGGGTTCCGGCTGATCGGCTCCCGGTTCAGCCCGGGCAGCCGCCGGCTGCGCGAGTTCGCCTGCCGCAACCGCCTGCCGCACCACTTCGTCGACCTGGAAGAGGACCGGGACGGCGAGCGGACGCTGCGCGCCGCCGGCGTGCCGCCGGGCGACATCCCGCTGGTGATCTGGTTCGGCGGGCTGGTCCTGCGCAACCCGAGCAACGCCGAGCTGGCCCGGGCGCTGGGGCTGCCGGCGGCGCGGCCGGGCGCGCCCATCCGGGACGTGCTGGTCGTCGGGGGCGGGCCGGCCGGGCTGGCGGTCGCCGTACACGCCGCCGCGCGGGGGCTGACCACCACGGTCCTCGACGCGGTCGGGACGGGTGGGCAGGCCGGCGGCGCCTCGCGCGTCGCGGACCATCTCGGATTCCCGGACGGGATCTCAGGCCGGGAGCTCGCCGACCGGGCCGCCGTCCAGGCGGACCGGCTGGGGGTGGAGATCAGCGTCCCGGCGACGGCCCTCGCCCTGCGGCCGGACGGCGACCTGCACGTCGTCCGTTACGACCCCGGCGGGCTGCCCCGCGAGATCGTCAGCCGGACGGTGGTGGCCGCCACCGGTGCCCGGTACAACCGGCTCGACATCGCCGGCATCGGGGTCGCGGACATCGAGCGGTTCGAGGGCAGCGGCGTCCACTACGCGGCGACGCTCATGGAGGCCCGGCTGTGCGGTGGACGTCCGGTCGCGGTCGCCGGCGGCGGTGACCCGGCCGGCCAGGCCGCCCTCCTGCTCGCCGACATGGCCACCGAGGTCTACCTGGTGCTGCGGGAGGAGGAGCCGGGCGAGCGCATGTCCCGCTACCTGGTCGACCGGATCAGCCGCCAGCCGCGGATCGTCGTCCTGGCGCACACCGAGGTCGAGGCCCTGGTCGGGAACGGCACGCTGCGCGAGGTCGTCGTCCGGGAGAACCACTCCGGAGCCCGGGGCACGCTACCGGCCCGGGAGCTGTTCGTCCTCGCCGGCGCACGGCCGAACACCGGCTGGCTCGCGGGCGCCGTCGCGCTCGACGCCGACGGTTTCGTCCTGACCGGCCACGACGCCGAACGGGCCACCGGACACGACGCCGGACACGACACCGCGGAGGCGGCTGGACGCGACCGCCCGCCCCAGGTGCTGGAGACCAGCAGGCCGGGTGTGTTCGCCGTCGGCGACGTCCGCGGCGGTGCCGTCCGGCGGGTCGCCGCGGCCGTCACCGACGGGACGGCCGCGGTCCGGCTCCTGGACGAGCACCTCGCGCGGACCGGAAGCCCGGCCTCCTGAACGACGACGCGACCGGCCCCGTCACGAGGGCCGCGCCGCGCACCGGCGAAGTGACATCTCCGCCCGGACCGCGTAGTGCGCCGCGCCGGCCCGGCGGGCCAGCCGGGCCGCCGCGGCGTAGTGCTCGGCGGCCAGCCGCGGATCACGCCACGCGGCGGCGGCGTCACCGAGGTACATGGCGACCGGGCCGCAGGTGAGTGACCCGGAGACCGCTCCGGCGAGCTGGTCGGCGTAGGGAAGCAGTTCCCGGTACAGGCCGCGCGCGACGTCGTGCTCCTCGAAGGCGAGCGCGTTGCCGAGGCGCAGCACCCGCCACAGCACACCCAGGAAGTCGGCCGGGTGCGGCTCGTCGGGGCGCCAGCGACGGCGGGCCTCGGCGGGCTCGCCCGCGTCGAGGAGCACCCGCACGATCAGGTCGGTGGGCAGCGACGGGATCTTCTCGTACGCGGCCTCCAGGGCCGGGCGCAGGGCCTCCAGCCCACCGGCCGCCTCGCGGACGCACGCGGTGCAGGCCAGGGCCAGCACGCCGCTGTCATGGGCGCCGGCGGCGTCCATCGCCGCCCCGAGACGGGCGTAGGCACGTTCGGCCTCGGCGAAGCGGCCGGCCAGGGAGTGCTCCAGACCCTGCGCGGCCAGGCCGGTCAACGCCCCCGCGCCCAGTTGGAACGTGCCCGCGATCGCCTCGACCTGGGCGCGGTGGTGGCGGAACCCGGTGAGCTCGCCGCGGGCCGCGGCCACCTGCAGCGCCGCGTGGTGGCCCAGCATCGTCAGACCGGGCCGTCCGGATCGCCGCCCGGTGGCCAGCAGCAGGTCGGCGAGCGACTCCCGCTCCCCCAGCGGGACCCCGAAGTAGGTCAGGCGCAGCCCGGCCGCCGCCGCCAGCCCCACCAGGTCGGGATCATCGAGCCGGCCGGCGATCTCGAGCGCCGCGCGGCCGTCCGCACGCAGGGCGGGGTCGGACGAGCCGTCCAGTTCCGTGACCAGCGCGCACAGCAGCCGGCACCGGTCCGCTTCGGTGACCTGTCCGGTGCCCAGCAGCTCGCGGATCTCGCCGATCAGGACGCTGTCCCACTCCAGGTAGCGACGTTGTGTCCAGGACGTCGGCACCGTCCACGCGGTGATGGCCCGGGTGAGCAGGTTCCGGTCACCGGTGCGCCGGGCGAGCTCGATCGCCTCGGCCCGCCGGCGGGTCGCGGCGCCGCTGCCGCCCTGCACAGTCAGGGCACGGCACTGCGCGAGCAGCAGGAGGATCCGCTCCCGCGGGTCCGCGGTGGCGGTGGCGGCCTGCCCCCACAGTGCCGCGGCGTCGGCGTGGGCCGAGCGGCGTTCGGCCTCCTCGGCCGCGCGGGCCGCGTAGGCGGCGGCCCGGTCGGCGAAACCGGCGCCGGCGGCGGCGTAGTGGCGCGCCAGCACCGTCACGTCGCCAGGTCGCAGCCGTTCGAGGGCCCGCGCGACGAGGGCGTGCCAGCGGGCCCGTCGCGGAGGCGAGACCTGCTCGTAGAAGGCGTCCCGCACCAGCACGTGCTGGAAGCGGATCGAGTCGCCGTCGGCGTGCACGAGACCGGCCACGAGGGCGGCGTCGATCGCGTCCAGCACGCCGTCCTCGGGCAGCCCGGCGACCTCCAACAGGACGTCCAGGTCGATGTCGCGGCCGATGACCGCGGCCATCCGCAGCACGGTCAGGGCGTCCCCGGGCAGCGACGCGGCCCGGTGCCGCACGACGTCGCGAACACCCACCGGGACGGCTGCCAGCGACTCGCCGGAGGCGAGGAGCCGGCCGAGCTCCCGGGCGTAGAAGGGATTCCCGTCGCTTCGGGCGACGGCGGTGGCGAGGGTGCGCCCGTCGAGGGGGCGCTCCGCCAGCCGACGGATGAGCTCGGCCACTGCGTCCCCGGGCAGCGGCCCCAGCTCGACCCGGACGGGATGGCGGGTGGCCAGCCGCGCGAGCGCGGCCGAGAGACTGGGCCCCACCTCGTCGTCCCGATAGGTGACCACGAGGTACACCGCCTCGCCGGTGAGTTCGGCCGCCGCGTGCACGAGCAGGTCGAGGGTCCCGTCGTCGGCACGGTGCGCGTCGTCGAGGACCACCAGCAGCGGATGGTCCCGGGCGCGTACGCGCAGGAACTCGGCTACCGCCCGCCGCAACCGGAAACGCCGGGTCGCGGCGTCCCCGGCGAGTCCCGCCCCGGCGTCGCCACCGGCTCCCTCCCCCGCGTGCTCGTCCGGTCCGGCGCGGTCCGCCACCAGTGGCCGAAGACCCGCCACGTCCCCCGCGCCGGGCAGCGCCCGCAGCAGCGCCGCCCAGGGCCAGAGCGGGGGCGTCCCCTCGACCTCCGGGCAACGTCCCCAGGCGACCTCCCAGCCGTCCGCGGCGAGCCGGCGGGACAGCTCCTCGGCGACGGCGGTCTTGCCGCTTCCCGGCTCCCCGGTGACGAGCGCGAGCTGGACGCCGGTCGAGCGGGCGAGCTGGTCGACGACGTCGTGGCGTCCGAGCAGGATCGGTGGGCGGGCCGCGGCGACGGCGGGCGGCACCGGGACGACTCTGACCGGAGGCGGCTGTGCGGCGGCCGCCGCGGCGGGGCCGTCCAGCGCCGGCGACTGGGCGAGGATGTCCGCCTCCAGCGCGCGAAGCTGCGGGCCGGGATCGACACCCAGCTCCTCGGTCAGGATCCCGCGCGCGCGGCGCAGCGCCGCCAGGGCGTCGCCCTGCCGGTGGGACCGGTACAGCGCCAGGGCGAGCAACCGCCAGCGGCCCTCCCGCAGCGGCTCCGCCGCGGCCATCGACTCCAGCTCCGGGACGAGGGCCGCGGCCTCACCGGCCAGCAGACGGGCCTCCGCCACCGTCTCGCGTGCCACCGAGCGCAGCTGCGCCAGGCGGCCGCTCTCCGCGACCGCCCACGGCTGTCCGGAGAACTCCGCGTACGCCTCGCCGCGCCAGAGCGCGAGCGCCGCGGTGAGACCGGACCGGGCACCGTCCGGATCATCGGCCAGCGCACCCGACCACCGTGCGACAGCGGCTTCGAACCGCCACGCGTCGACGGCGTCCGGATCGACCCGCAGGGCGTAGCCGGGTGCCTGGCTGACGATCAGGCCGGTGCGTGACCGGGCGGGTCGGTCCGGTTCGAGTCCGCGCCGCAGATGCGAGACATAGGCGTGCAGGGCGACCTGCGCCTTCGGCGGCTGTTCGTCGGGCCAGAGCGCCGACAGCAGCCGCGCGGCCGACAGCACGTCCCCCCGCGCCGCGATGAGCATCGCGAGGACCGCCCGCTGCCGGCGCCCGCCCAACGTGAGGGTGGTCCCGCCGCGATCAGCCGTGACCACACCGAGGACACCCAGGCGCAGGTTCCCGGCCTGCTCTCCCATCCGAGCTCCCTGCAAGCGGTCCACAACATCGTCACCAACATGCGGCCAAGGCCGCCGCATGGTCGCCGCCGGACTCTACGGATTCAGCGCCCCGCGGGCCGATCGGGGAGACGCCGTGACGACCGCCCTGCAGCATGCCGCATTCGAGCCCGGTCTGTCCGGCTTCCCGCCGCGTCACGAAGGAGAAGGCCATGACGACCCTCGACGCGCCCCCACGCACCGCTCACCCCGGCGACGGCCACAGCGGTCCTGACAGCCACGACGGCGCATTCCCGCGCCTGCCACTGCTGGTGTTGTGCGCCGCTCAGCTGATGGTTCTGCTCGACGGGACCATCGTGAACATCGCCCTGCCCACCATCGCCCACCACCTGCGGCTGCGGCCGGACGGCGCCCAGTGGGTGATCACCTCGTACTACCTGGCGTTCGGCGGTCTGCTTCTGCTCGGCGGCCGCGCCGGTGACCTGCTCGGACGCCGCCGGGTCCTCCTCGCCGGGATGGCCGTGTTCACCTTCGCGTCCCTGCTCGGCGGCCTGGCCTCCGACGGCGGCCAGCTGCTGGCCACCCGCGCGGTGCAGGGTCTGGGCGCCGCCGCCATCGCTCCGAACGTGCTGGCTCTGATCACCACCACCTTCACCGACGGGCGGGCCCGGGCGAAGGCGCTCGGCGTCTACGCGGCGATGTCGAGCGTGGGTGCCGCCACCGGCCTCATCGCGGGCGGCCTCCTCACCGAATGGGTCTCCTGGCGATGGATCTTCCTGGTGAACGTCCCGATCGGGCTGGCGGTGCTGGCCGCCGGGCCGCGCGCGCTGCGGGAGGCGCCGCGGCGCGCCGGTCGGTTCGACCTGCCCGGAGCGCTCAGCGTCACCGTCGGGGTCGTCCTGCTCGTCTACGGCGTGTCCCGGGCGGGCACCGAGGGCTGGCGGGACGGGTGGGTGAGCGCCGCTCTGTGCGGGGCGGCCGCCGCTCTCGCCGTCTTCGCCGCGGTCGAGCGGGGCAGCCGCCATCCCCTGCTGCCCGCGCGGGTCATCGCGGAGCGGGCGCGGTCCGGCGCGTTCATCATGGCGTTCGGCGCCGGCGCCGGCATGTTCGTCCTGTTCTTCATCGGCTCGCAGTTCCTGCAGGGCGTGCTGCACACCCGTCCGCTGATCGCCGGCCTCGAGTACGTCCCGTTCAGTGCCACGGTCCTGGTCACCTCGCAGGTGGTCGCCCGCCGGGCCGGGCGGACCCGGCCGGGCTGGCTGATCGCCGCCGGCGGGGTTCTGGCCGCCTCGGCGCTGGTCTGGCTGACCGGGATCACCGCGGCCTCGAGCTACCAGCAGGCCGTTCTCGGTCCGCTCGTCGTGTGCGCGCTCGGGATGGGCCTCGTGCTCGTGCCGCAGACCATGATCGCGATGGCGCGGGTCGAGGCCGCCGACGCGGGCGTCACCGCCGGGCTGCTCACGACCATGCAGCAGCTCGGCGGGGCGGTGGGCGTCGCCGTCGCCAGCACCGTCGCCGCGGCCACGCCGGCCGGGCCGGCCACCGCTCTCACCGACGGGTACGCCCGTGCTCTGCTGGCCACGGCCCTGCTGCTGGTCCTCACGACCTCGGCGGCGGTCCTCGCGATCAGGCCCTGGGAACCCCGTCCCGCGGCAAGGTGACCTCCGGCACCAGGCCGACCGGGCCGCCGGGCAGGCGGGCAGCGGCCGTCAGATGCCCGCCGGGTGCTGTCCGCCAGCCGTCGGCGGTAGGTCTCAGCCCGCGCCGACCGTGTCCGCCTCGGCGGACAGCACGCCGCGCCGGACGAACTCGCGGATGACCTCCTCGGCCACGGCCCGGGCGTCGGCGAGGCGGGCCTGCGCGGCGCCGTGCTCGTCACCGGCGGCGATGGCGTCGACGACGAGCTCGTGGGCCCGGACGACCTCGGTGTGGGAGCGCTGGTCGCTCTGGCGGGCCGTCCAGTCGAGGAAGTCGCCGAAGCCACGCAGGTCGGCGCGCAGCCGGGGGGTGGCGCCGGCCCGGTGCTGGAACAGCACCATCTCGGTGGTCAGCTCGTACCAGCGGGTGCGCGCCTCCGGCGGGGTGGCCCGCAGCTCGGCGAGGAGGCGCCGCAGCTCGGCGAGGACGTCCGGTTCGCGGTGCCGCGCGATCCGGGAGACCGTGACCCCGCTCAGCAGGCCGAAGACGTGGAAGTCGGCGCGCAGCGTACGGGCGTCGAAATGCTCGACGAACGCGGCACGGTGCACCTGGGTGGAGACGACCCCGTCCCGTTCGAGCAGCACCAGGGCCTCGCGGACGGGCGTGGGACTGACACCGAGGGTCGCGCTGACGCCCTCGACGTCGATGCGGTCGCCGGGGCGCAGCCGCCCGTCGAAGATCTGCCGATGCACCCACTCGACCACGGCGCGGCTCGTCCTGACTCGTTTCAAGGCATGTTCGGCCACACCCTCATGGTCGCAGGCCCGGCGACCCACATGCTTGATCGTAGATTAAAAATTGGAAATTGCCAGTCCTGGCGTAGTGAGTTACGTTCGGCTGGAGCGCCCAGACAGGCGGGGGCGCTGCGTCGACGCCAGGAGGCACGCGGTGGTCAAGTTGGTCGAAGGTTTACGAGTAGTTGACGCCGACTCGCACATGACCGAGCGCCACGACCTGTTCACCGAGCGAGCCCCGAAGGGCTACGAGGACAAGGTCCCGCACGTCGAGCGGATCAACGGCCAGGACATGTGGGTCGTCGCCGGCAAGTCCTTCGGCCGCGCGGGCTCCGGTGGCACGATCGACCACGACGGCAAGAAGCACCCGTGGAAGGACTCCCAGGGCGGGGACTGGGGCATCGAGAGCGTTCACCCCGCGGCGTGGGACGCCGGCCGGCGGATCACCCTGATGGACGAGCTCGGCATCGACACCCAGGTGGTCTACCCGAACGCCATCGGCATCGGCGGCCAGAACCTGTTCAACGCGGTCGCCGACCCCACGGTCGTCCGGCTCTGCGTGGAGCTCTACAACGACGCGATGGCGCAGGTCCAGGCGGAGTCGGGCAACCGGCTGCTCCCGATGCCGATCATGCCCGCGTGGGACATCGCGGCCTGCGTCCGGGAGGCCCAGCGCTGCGCGGAGATGGGCTACCGCGGGGTCAACATGACCGCCGACCCGCAGGACTCCGGCTCACCGGACCTGGGCGACCCGGCGTGGGACCCGTTCTGGGAGGTCTGTGCCGGGCTGAACCTGCCGGTGCACTTCCACATCGGCGCCAGCCAGACCTCGCTGTCCTACTTCGGCACGACCTACTGGCCGAGCCAGGACGACTACGTGAAGCCGGCGATCGGCGGCGCGTCGCTGTTCCAGAACAACTCCCGGCTGCTGCTCAACAGCTGCTACTCGGGAATGTTCGACCGCCATCCNAACCTGAAGATGGTCTCGGTCGAGAGCGGCATCGGCTGGATCCCCTTCATGCTCGAGGCGATGGACTACGAGCTCGAGGAGAACGCGCCGGAGTACTTCCACAA
>NZ_KB891125.1 GCF_000373365.1 Parafrankia discariae | reverse complement strand
CCACGTGGAAGAAGTCCACGGCCAGCATCGTCGACGCCTGCATGCGCAGGAACTGCCGCCAGGTCGTGTCGGTCTGCCGTTTCGGTGCCGGGGGCAGCCCCAGGGACGTCAGGACCCGGCGGATCGTGGACGCGCTCACCCGGTGGCCGAGTGTGTCGACGTCGTGCCTGTCCACCGGTTCCGACGTCGGAGTTCGCGGGGTTCCGGTTCCCACCTGAGGTGATCGTCCTCGCTGTCCGCTGGTGCCTGCGGTACGCACTGTCCTACCGGAATGTCGAGGAGTTGCTGGCTGAGCGCGGCGTCGAGGTTGATCACGTCACGGTCCACCGGTGGGTGCAGTGATTCACACCCCTACTCGCCGACGCGGCCCGGCCCTCCCGGCACCGGCCCAGCGACAGGTGGTCCGTCGACGAGACCTACGTCAAGGTCGCCGGCCAGTGGACCTACCTGTACCGGGCGGTCGACCAGCACGGCCAGGTCGGCGAGGTCACCACCGACAAGGCCCCGGTCTACCCGCGGATCCTCGACGAGCTCCTGCCCGAGGCATGTCATGTCGACGCCGCCCGAGAGAACAACCGGATCGAAGCCGACCACGGCCGGCTCAAAGCACGGCTCCGACCCATGCTCGGCCTGAAACGCCTCCGCTCCGCCCAGACCGTCAGCACCGGACACACCCTCGTATAGAACATCCGCCGCAGCCACTACGAACTCGCCATCGGCACCACCCCACAGCAGAGGCTGGCAGCCGCGTTCACCGAACTCGCCAGCGCCGTCTGATCGTGGGCCGCCAGGCCTCCGGCGTGCGTCGGATCCTCCCAACGCAACAGCACCGTAAATGCCACCGTGGGGTATTCTCCGCCTATCGTCACCTTTCTGCCGGTCGCCCACACTGCTCTAGCTGCTCTTTAATGCTCAAACTACGTAGCAGTAATCCATCCTGTCGTGGTTTCGCGAGTCGTTGGGCGGGCATCTTCCCCGCTGTCGTCCTCTTGCGGCCTGCATTTCCGACGACACGTTATATCGTCGGGCGCCGCCAGAGTGGAGACGCTTGCCGGCCGAGAAGACCCGGATCAATGTTCGGAGCCGGGCCATCCTCTCCCGATTGGAGATCCCATCGTGATCAAGATAATCATTACCGTTTGCACAGCCGCCTTGATGCCAATCCTATTCATCCTTGCCGCAAATCCTGCATCTGCGGCCAGTGTGGGACCAAGCTTCAACTCCAGGGCAGCATGCGTTGCATACGGAAACATGCCACCCGTTGACCAAGATTGGGCTTGCGCTTTTGAAGGCGACCGGTGGGATTACTACTATAATCCTTAGTTCTTAGAGTCGGTGCGCGTTTCAGATGAGGAATGACAGTGGAGTAGGGAGCTGGAGTCATCACGTTGCGTGACAGATTTCCAGCTCCCTCCCATCGGCACTGTTGCATAGGTGAAGTCGGCCATCGCGAGGCGTCCGATCGGCCATGATCGGGTGATGCGTCGACGTCGTGTCCGTCCCCCGGCTCCGACGTCGGAGTTCGCCGGTTCGGCGCTGTTGCATTCGGGGGATCCGGCGGACGCCAGCAAGGGCTCCGGCGACCGCGGTCAGACGGCACGGGCGAGTTCGGTGAACGCGGCTGCCAGCCGGAGCTGTGGGTCGGTGTCGGCGGCGAGCTCGTAGTGGCCGCGGCGGGTGTTCTGAACCAGGGCATGCCCGGCGCTGATCGTCTGGACCGAGCGCAGCCGTTTCAGCCCGCACATCGGTCGCAGCCGAGCTTTCAATCGGCCATGATCAGCTTCGATTCGGTTGTTCTCTTTGGCGGCGTCGACGTGACAGGCCTCGGGCAGGAGCTCGTCGAGGAGCCTCGGGTAGACCGGGGCCTTGTCGGTGGTGACCTCGACGGGCCGTCGGCCATGAGATAGGGCGCGGGTGAAGAATCGGCGGGCGGCGGCCTGGTAGCGGCGGGTGCTGGCGAGGATGTCGATGACCTGTCCGTGCTGGTCAACCGCCCTGTACAAGTAGGTCCAGCGGCCGGCCACCTTCACATACGTTTCATCGACGAACCATCTCTCGCCTGGTCGGTGCCGGCACGGCCGCGCCGCCTCGACCAGCAGGGGTGTGAAGCGCTGCACCCACCGGTACACGGTCACGTGATCAACCTCGAGGCCGCGGTCGGCGAGCAGCTCCTCGACATCCCGGTACGAAAGCGCGAACCGCAGGTACCAGCGAACCGCCAGCACGATCACCTCCGGCGGAAACCGGAACCCCGCGAACTCCGACACCGGAACCGGAACCGGAACCGGCGGAGCGACCGCACCTCGGCCCATGGGCCGATCATGCCCGGCCGCCGGTCCGGGCCCGTCACGGCCGATGCAACAGAACCTCTGAATCTATCAAGGGGATGTGGCCGTCGCGCCAGACCATGTAGTTGTTCGTGTCGAGCACGATCTTGCCGGCCAACTCTTCGACGGGCATGTCGTTGACGACTTTGAGGGGCACTGCGACGACTGCGAAGTCCCCGGCGGCCGCAGCATCTTCGGCACGGGCGGCGTGCGCGGACGGTCCAGGTCGGCGATGAGACCCTTCAGGGTCTTCGGTCCCCGGGAGTTGGCGATGACGACGGTGTAGCCGTTCCCGATCGCTGCGCGGGCGATCTGGCTTCCGACCTCGCCTGCGCCGATGATTCCGATGGTCGTCATGTGTGCCTTGGGGACTCGTGCTCGGTGTTTGAGGTGGGCAGGGCAGCGGAGGCCAGCAGAGCCAGCTTGTCCGCATCGCTGGAGCCAGCGTCCGGGTGATATACGACGAGCATCAGGCCCTCGGTGCCGTTGATGGCCAGTCGCTCTCGGTTGAGCGTCATCTCCCCGACCTGCGGGTGGTTGATCCGGAGCGGGGTTCCGCGCTGTCCACGTACTTCGTGCCGGGCCCAGAGCTGACGGAATCGCGGGCTTGCGAGGGAGAGCTCGCCGGTGAGTTCGATGAAGCGGGGATCGTCGATGTCGGTGCCCACGGCCTGTCTCAGGTTCGCGATGAAGCATTCGGTGACGTTCTCCCACTCCGGGTGCAGTGCCTGTTCGGCCGGTTCCAGGAACAGGTCTCGCAGCTGGTTGCCCCCGGCGGCCAGGCCCGGTGAGAGTGCTGTGGCCATGCGGTTCGCGGCGAGGATGTCGAAGTACCGGTCTTCGATGAAGGCAGGCTGCATGAGGGAGTCCAGGAGCTTCAGCGAGCCAGCGGGTGGGGTCTCCTTGCGCGGTCGGCGTTTCCGCTGTCGGGGAACCTCCGCAACCAGTGCCAGCAGGTGGGCGAAGTGGTCGTCGTCGAGCTGGAGCACGCGTGCGATCGACTCGAGCACCTGTACGGAGGGGTTGCGGTCGCGGCCCCGTTCCAGCCGTAGGTAGTAGTCGGCGCTGACGCCGGCGAGCATGGCGACTTCTTCCCGCCGCAGCCCCGACACGCGGCGCACACCGGCGTCGGGGATGCCGGCCTGCTGCGGCATGACCAGGTCGCGTCGGGCACGCAGGTACGCCCCGAGGGCATTCGTCGACTCGCTCATGCGGCGAGCCTAAGCCGCTGCTCAGCGGTCAACGGGGGTCGTGTCACACCCCAGGCTGCGGAGGGCTCTGGGTGAGTCGGTGTGCCGTGCATAGCGTGCACAACGGCCTGTTCGGGCGATGCATTTCGAGAGGACAGACATGACCGTCACGCTGATCACCGGAGCCAACAGGGGCATCGGTTACGAGACCGCCAGACAGCTGCTGGAGCTGGGGCACGACGTCTACGTCGGCGCGCGGGATGTCGCGCGAGGTGAGGCCGCCGCAGCGGCGCTCGGGGCGCGCTTCGTCCAGCTCGACGTGACCGACGATGCCTCTGTGAGCAGCGCGCTGACGGCGATCGGCGCGGCCGAGGGCCGTCTCGACGTCCTGGTACACAACGCGGGTGTGCTGGAGACCGGGCTCGACGGCCCCGCGGCTCTGCGCTCCTTCGACACGAACGCGGTGGGCATCGTGCGCGTCACGGAAGCCGCGCTGCCCCTGCTTCGCAAGTCGTCGAACCCCACCGTCGTCACCATTTCCAGCAGCGCCGGGTCGTTCTGGGCGGTGAACAATCCCGAGCGGCCGGAGTTCGCCCTGCCGCTGGCGCTGTACTCGGCGTCCAAGTCGGCCGCCACCATGCTGACGGTGCAGTACGCGAAGTCCCAGCCGGGCGTCAAGTTCAATGCTCTCGAGCCGGGCACCACCGCCACCGACATGACGGCCGCGTTCGGCATCGGACGACCGGTCGAGGAGAGCGCCCGAGTCGTCGTGCGTCTGGCCACCCTGGACCCGACCGGCCCGACCGGGACCTTTCAGGACGAGGCAGGAGAGCTGCCCTGGTGAGCACCTGCGACCAACTGCAGATTGCCGATACTCGCCTGCGCGTGGCGGGCGGACGCGGCAAGACGGCCGGAAATCCCACCTGGGCGGGTGTCGTCTCGCTGAGCCTGGGGATCTTCGCGATCGTCATGTCGGAGTTCCTGCCAGCGAGTCTGCTGCCACGCGTCGCCGACGACCTCCGAGTGTCGGCCGGCGCGGCGGGGCAGGCCGTCAGCGTCACCGCATTCGCTGCCGCCCTGGCGGCTCTGTTCATCTCGGTGGTCCTGCCGTGTGCCGATCGGCGCCGCGTCATGATCGGCCTCACCCTTCTTGCCGCCGTCTCCGACCTGATCGTGGCGATCGCACCCAACCTCTACGTGCTGCTGGCCGCGCGGCTCCTGCTGGGTGCCGCGCTCGGCGGGTTCTGGGCGATGGCCGCCGCGATGGCCGCGCACCTGGTGCCCACCGACCACGTCGGTCGAGCGCTGACCGTCATCAACTCCGGCGTCTCGGGCGCCACGGTCGCGGCCGTTCCGCTCGGCGCCTGGCTGGGCGGGGTCTGGGGATGGCGGGGGGTGTTTTTGCTCGGCGCCGGCGTTGCGGTGCTCGCTGTGATCGCGCAAGCGGCGACACTGCCGAACGTCACTCCTGCAGCGGCAAGCGGGCTTCGGGCGCTCGGATCGGTACTGCGCTCCGGCGTAGTCCTGGTCGGCCTGTTCGCGATACTGCTGATCTTCGGCGGGCATTTCATCGGATTCACCTACATCCGGACGGCCGTGCAGGACCTGTCCGGCATCGACGACGCCGGCTTCGCGGTGCTGCTGCTCGTGTTCGGTGTCGCCAGCTTCCTCGGCACGGCGCTCAGTGGTCCTCTGGCCGACCGCGCTCCGCGGGTGGGCATGTTCCTGTTCCCTGCTGTGCTGGGAGCAGGGATGCTCGTCATGCGCCTGACCGGTGGTTCGATCGTCGGCCTGTTCATCGCCGCCGCGGTGTGGGGTCTCGCGTTCGGCGGTGTGCCGACCACGATCCTGAGCTGGGGTGCCCGGACCGAGCCGACACGACTCGAGCAGATCGGTGGGGTCACCGTGACGGTCTGCAACATCGGGATCGCCGTCGGCGCAACCGTCGGTGGGGTACTCGTTGACGGCGTCTCGGCCAGCACACCACTGCTGGCCGGTGGCGTCGCGTCGATCGGAGGCGCCGCGGTGCTCGTGACTTTGCGCAGGCAGCGCCAGCGGTAGTTGCGACGGACCGGCGGCGGGCGGCGGATCTGGGGCTACTGGCGGTGTTCTTGGTCGTTACGGTGCCGCTGGTGGTCGCGGGCGTACTGCTCGCCGCGGCGACCAAGACGCTCGTCCCGGACTTCCGGTACCTGTTCGGCCGTCCGGCGGAGATTGAAGTTGCCCGCTCCTGTTCGCACCTGGACACTTTGGGATAATGACCCCAGGGAGTAGTACCGGTGCCGAGATCAAAACCGCCGTACACGGAGGAGTTCCGCCGGCAGATGGTGGATCTTGTCCGGGCTGGTTGACTGCCCGAGGAACTGGCGAAGGAATACGGCCCGTCGGGGCAGTCGATCCGTAACTGGGTGCGGGAAGCCTCCCGCGAGGACGACGCCCGAACAGACGAGATGACCACCGCCGAACAGGAGGAGTTGAGCCGTCTCCGGAAGGAGAACCGGCAGCTCCGCTACGTCTCGGGAGTTCGCGAAGATCTGCAAACGGCACCAGGTGAAACGCTCCGTCGGATCTGCCGGTGACTGTTACGACAGTGCGGTCACCGAGTCGTTCTTCGCCACTCTCGAATGCGAACTCCTCGACCGTACCACCTTCGCCACACATGATCAGGCCCGCGCCGCGATCTCTGACTTCATCGAGGGATTTCTGCAACCGGCGTCGCCGCCACTCCGCCAACGGATACCTCAGCCCTCACGAGCACAAAACCCACTTCCACGAGTACGATAAGGCCGCGTAACCGTTCAAAGTCCTGGTGGTCTCAGGCGATCAGTGCATCAGCCCTGGTAGAAGGGTGATCTGCTGATCGGAGGGCTGGGTGCGGGGCGTGGAGTTGACCTTGGAGGATCGGGAGTCGATCTCCAGGGGGCTGGCGGCGGAGTTGTCGCATCGGGCGATCGGGGTGCTGCTGCATCGCAGCCAATCGGTGATCAGCCGCGAGGTGACGCGCAACGGGGGTAACGCGAACTACCGGGCAGCGGACGCCCAGCGGCGCGCGGAGGAGAACCGCTG
>NZ_KB891124.1 GCF_000373365.1 Parafrankia discariae | reverse complement strand
GGCTGCGGGTACCGGTCCGTGGCTGGTGACCACGCCGACGGTGCCCTCCGCGAGCCGGTACGACAGGCCGACCACGGCGCATCGTCCGGCGGCGACCTCGGCCGCGAGCAGGACCGACCGGCCGACCAGGCCGTCGACCGTCCGCCGGATGTGCGTGCGTACGAACGCGTCGATATCGGTGTGTCCGGCCGCCCGCGCCGAGAGCACGCTGGGCATGACCCGTTCGACCACGTCCCCGAGATAGCCCGCCGGGGCGGTCCCGTCGCGATCCGCCTCGGACGCCGCGGTGACGGCGCCGCACGAGTCGTGGCCGAGAACGACGACGAGGGGCGCGCCGAGCACGCTGACGCCGTACTCGATGCTGCCCAGCACCTCAGGCCCGGCGACGTGCCCGGCGGTCCTCACCACGAAGAGATCCCCCAACCCCCGGTCGAAGATGATCTCAGCTGCCAGCCGGGAATCGGAACATCCGAACAGCACGGCGAACGGATGCTGTCTGGGCGCCACCGCCGATCGACGGTCGGCGTCCTGGTTCGGGTGCAGCCGTTCACCCTGCACGAAACGCGCGTTGCCCTCCCTCAGGGCCGCGAACGCCTCGGCGGGCGAGGAGACAGCGAGATCGGAATCGGGCACGCACAGCAACCTATCTGGTCCGGCGCCTAATCGAGCCCGATCGCGACAACACCACCAGCATCGCCGATGTCGGCGACGACGGGCACTGGGTACCGCCGCGCCGGCGCGGACGGGTCTCTCGTCGTCTCTTCGGTCCCACTCCCGGTCGTCGCCTCTGGGAAGAGCGCAGGCGGAACACCTTCACAGAGATCAGCGTCGGCGTGTTCGTGGCCTATGGGAGCGGCGGTGGCCATGACCGAACCCTGGTACCCCTCTGACTCGACGGAAAACGACCGTCACTTGGTAGATGACTTGACGCCGTAACCCCACCGGATATCAGCCGCCCGGCTGCTGCGGTTTTCATCAAACGAGGATGAAAACGGCTCCAGTTCGACGATACGTACGGAAGGCCGCGGCCAGACCTCGCGACCCGCTCTCCAGCCCGAGTCCCGGCGGCTACCGCTCCGGCCGCGCCGAACTCGACGTCGTCTTCCGGCCGACGAGGCGTGATCGGGCCGTCATTGGCCTCCCACCGGAACGGGAGCGGACCCGGTAGTTCCGCGGTCATCGCTGGGCTGCCGAGGAGATGACGGGGGGATGGCGTTGTCGATGAGGACGGCGGCGATGGCGGCGGCGGCGGGGAAGGATTCGCTGTTGAGGACTCGGGTGCGGGCCGAGGCGCCGTCGATGAGCAGCGCCAGTTGTTCGCCGAGTTGTTCGGGGTTGGTGGCGCCGGCTTCGCGGGCGGTTTCGGTGAGCCGCGCGGCGATGGCGGTCTTGTAGTCGCGTGCGTACTGGGATGCGGGGTGTTGGGGGTCGTGGAGTTCGACGGCCGCCGCGATGTAGGGGCACAGGGGCGTGGAGGCGGGTATCTCGAAGGCGGCGAGGAGTCGTTCGCGGGGTGTGAGGTCGGTGCGGTCGAACACTCCGGGCATGACGTCGGGATCGAATCGGCGCAGGTATTCGGCGACGATTTCGTCCTTGCTGGTGAAGTGCTGGTAGGCCGTGCGCTTGGACACCTGGGCCACGGCGCAGAGCTGGTCCATGCCGGTGCGGTTGATGCCCTGATCGCGGAACAGCTGCTGTGACGCGCTGAGGATGCGCTCGCGTGCGCCCCTGCCGCGGCGCCGGCCCAGGGGGCCCTTCTCCAACTCCGTCATGCCTCCAGTGTAGACCGTTCGGTACGGACCGGTCTACATAGCTTGCGTTCGGGTTGATCATCCGTTACGTTAAGCATACAGTACGGTGTACATATGCCTGGACTGTGCGCCCATCGCGCTGACGGAGATTTAGCAAGGTGAGAGCGGTCCCGACGATCGTCGGTGCGCCATGGCGCGCCGGGCGTCCCACGGCGGGGTCGGTACTGACCGGTGTACTTAGCTTGCGCTCCGACCGGCCATCGGGTACGTTAAGTACACAGCATGGTGTATATAAGAGCCGAACTGTTTTGGATACCCATCAATTCAACGGAGTGATCGTGGGAAAGCTCGATGGCAAGGTAGCGGTGATCACCGGCGGATCCACCGGCATGGCACTGGCCGGCGCCAAACTGTTCGTCGAGGAAGGAGCGCACGTCTTCATCCAGGCCCGGCGGCAGGAAGCACTGGACGACGCCGTCAAGCTGATCGGCCGCAACGTCACCGCCGTCCAGGGTGACGCGGCCGAACTGGACGACCTGGACCGCTTGTACGACACCGTCAGGCGGGAAAAGGGCTCGATCGACGTGCTGTGGGCCAGCGCCGGGATGGGCGAACCCGCCGTCCTCGGCGAGATCACTGAGGAACAGTTCCACCGCGCCTTCTGGCTCAACGCGCGCGGCACCCTGTTCACCGTGCAGAAGGCACTGCCGCTGATCAACGACAACGGCTCGATCTTCATGACCGGATCCAACGCCTCCCTCGGCGCCTTCCCCGGCTGGAGCCTCTACGCGGGAAGCAAAGCCGTCCAGCAGGCCTGGGCCCGCGTCTGGCTCAACGAACTGCGCGACCGCAAGATCCGGGTCAACGTCCTGACCCCCGGCCAGGTCGCCACCGCCAAACAGGAAGAACTGTTCGACGAGGCAACCAAGGCCGCATTCGAGTCCCTCATCCCCCGCGGAAAGATGGGCCGCCCCGAAGAAATCGCCACCGTCGCCCTGTTCCTCGCCTCCGCCGACTCCAGCTACGTCAACGGCCTGGAACTGGTCACCGACGGCGGCACCACCGCCATCTGAACCACACATTAGGAATGCCGCGGGCACACCCCACAACAACCCGGTCGCCACAACGAACTGATCTCGAACGCGGACATCCGCAACACGCCGAAGTGTTGCGCGGGCGTCGTCGAGATGCAGGGTCACCTCGCGCCTCTCGTCGGCATGCAGCCCTGGGAACTGCGCACCAAGGGAGAGTAACGATCACGGGATGCCCTCGTCCCATGTCCCTGACCTGACCCCCTCTTTTTGGAGTGGCGGCAGGTTGACGCATCCCAACCTACCGGCGGAAGACGAGCCGGAGGTGCCGGGAAAGGCACGGCAGTTGGCCCAGAAACGTCGCGGCCGACGCCCTGCGCCTGACCCGGCACGAACGAGACAGAGCGACACCTCGAGAACAGGAAGAGAGCACACCTCATGAGCGGCATCACCCTCATCGGTACGGGGAACATGGCCCGTACCATCGGCACGCTCGCGGTGGCGGGCGGCAACACCGTCGAGGTCATGGGACGCGATCAGTCCAAGGCCGATGACCTGGCCAAGGCTCTGGGCGGCGGCGCGACGACGGGCAAGTGGGGCGCCGTCCCGGCCGGGGACATCGTCATCACGGCCCTGTTGTACGACGGTGTCGTTCCGGTCGTCGCCGAGTACGGAGACGCCCTCGCGGGCAAGGTCATCGTCGACATCAGCAACCCCTTCAACGCCACGTTCGACGGACTGGCCCACAGCGAGGAGACCTCGATCGCGCAGGAAGTCGCCAAGGTGGCCCCGGCCAGCACCAGCGTGGTGAAGGCATTCAACACCATCTTCCGTAATGTCCTGGAGAAGGGCCGGCCCAACGTCTTCATCGCTGGCGACAATGCGCAGGCCAAGGCGGGCGTGGCGGCATTCATCGAGAGCCTCGGGCTGCGCCCTCTGGACGTCGGCGGCCTGAAAATGGCGCACTGGCTGGAAGGAGTGGGCGTGGTCACGGTGGGCCTCGCCGGCAACGGGGTTGGCCACTGGGACTTCGCCCTCGGCGTCAACGAATTTACCGGCTGAGCCCCCGGGGCCGAGCATCGGCCATGTCCACTGGCGGCAAGGCCGGTACACGCTGGCTGTCGATCACCACCAGCGGGCCCTCGCTCTCTACCGGGCCCTGGCCGACCGCAACGGCGAGGCGGACGCCCTGACCAACCTCGGCCTCGTCCACCACGGGCAGGGCAGACACCACGACGCCGCGCATCATCATCGGCAAGCCCTCAACCTCTACGAGGAGTTCGGCGACCGCAACGGCCAGGCCCGTGCACGCAACGGACTGGGGGAACACCTCCACGCCACCGGCCATCCCGAGCAGGCCCGTGACCACCACGCGCACGCGCTCACCCTGACGCTCGCCACCCAGGACAGGTACGAGCAGGCCCGTTCCCACGCCGGCCTCGGCCGCGCCCTCGACGATCTCGGCGACCACGACACCGCCCGCGATCACTGGCGGTCGGCCCGTGACATCTACGCCGAACTCAACGCCCCCGAAGTCCACGAGGCCGACAAGGCACTGAAAGACCAGACCGAGCGGCCTGCGCGCACCCAGGGCTGACGCGAACCCGAGGCTGATCGTCCACCCGCCTACCGGAACGACGCCTGGGAGATCCCCGGCGGCGGTATGGAGGAGGGCGAATACCCGCCGGTTCCGGCCGGCGGGGCCGCATCGCGCGACCCCGACAAGATCGAGATCCTCCCACCACCACCGGCCCGGCCCTGGCGGCGGGAACGGGGACCGGACGGCGGTGCGGCGCACGGTTCTGCCGCAGAGCCGGACGGGTCCTGTCATGCGCAGGTGTCTGGCCGCGCCGAGCCTCCAGGACAGACACGACATCCTGGCGCGACCTCCTTCCTCAACTAGATGGTTGACGTCGCCGCGGGCTCGCCCTAGGGTCTTCATCAACCGATCAGTTGAGGAGGTGCGGGTGGGGGCGGATCAGTTGTCCCAGCTCTTCGCGGCGCTGACGGATCCGACCCGGCGGAATCTGGTCGCCCGGCTGACCGAGGGCGACGCGACCGTCGGCGAACTCGCCGCGCCCTACGACATGAGCGTCCAGGCGGTGTCGAAGCATCTGAAGGTGCTGGAGCAGGCCGGCCTGGTCAGCCGGGCCGGGGTGAACCACCGCAGTCCCGTGCACCTCGAGGCCGAGGTGTTCGACCTGATGACGGGCTGGATCGAGCGCTATCGCCGGCGGGCCGAGCAGCGCTATCGCCGGCTCGACGCGCTCCTGGCCGAGATGAACGACAGCCCGGCCGGCGAGGCCGGCCCGACGAGCGGGCCGGGCCAGGTCGGCGCCCGCGGCCGGGCGGGCAACACCCAAGCGAACGGCGAACCGGCGAGCGACGACCCACCGATGAGAGGAACAGCGTGATGACCAGGAACGACAGCACCGCCACCATCGAGACGACCCGCATCGAGCCCGACCCGGAGGTGCCGCTGATCCGGCTCACCCGGGACTTCGCCGCCACCCCGGAGCAGCTCTTCCGCGCGCACACCGATCCCGCCCTGTTCGCCCGCTGGGTCGGGCCGGACGGGATGGACACGACGATCGAGCACTGGGACGCCACCAACGGCGGCAGCTGGCGTTACGTCGCCCGCCGGGACGGTGTCGACTTCCGGTTCCGCGGCTGCTTCCACGAGGTCCGCCCGGACCGGATCGTGCAGACGTTCACCTTCGAGGGGGAGCCGGACAGCGTGGCGCTGGAGACGCTGCGGTTCGAGGATCTCGGCGACGGCCGCACCCGGCTGCACGCCCAGTCGCTGGTCGACAGCTTCGAGGGCCGGGACGCCTGGCTGCGCGGCGGCATGCAGACCGGCGTCGACCAGGGCTACGCGAAGCTCGTCGCCCTGCTCTCCTCGGGCGCCGCGTGATGGCCGTGCCCGCCGAGCAGCCCGCAGGCCAGCCCGCCGGCCAGCCCGCGGAGCGTCACCGGCGCGTCGCCGCCGTGTTCACCGAACGGGTGCTCGGCACCGGCGACTGGAACGTCCCCACCCCGGTCGAGGGCTGGGCGGCGCGGGACGTCGTCCGCCACCTGTGCGGGTGGTTCCCCGATTTCCTGGCGGCGAGCGGCGGGCCGGCACTGCGGCGCGGCCCGTCGGTCGACGAGGACCCGGTGCGGGCGTGGGCGGTACACACCGACGCCGTCCAGCGGCTTCTCGACGATCCGGCCGCCGCCACCCTGACCCTGCGCAACCCGCATCTGGGCGAGCTGGCGCTGGCCGCCGCGACCGACATGATCTACACGTCCGACGTGTTCATGCACACCTGGGACCTCGCCCGGGCCACCGGCCAGGACGACCGTCTCGACGCCGGCCACTGCGCCCTGCTGCTCGACGGGATGGAAGGGATGGAGGACGCGATCCGCGCCTCCGGCCAGTACGGGCCGCGGGTCGACGTCCCCGCCGGCTCCACCGCCCAGACGCGCCTGCTCGGCTTCATCGGCCGCGACCCGTCGTGGCAGCCGTCCCCTTAGCCCAGGGCTTTCATGGCGATGATCGTCTGGTGGGTGTGTCGGACATGGGAAAGTGCTCCTGAGCTGGGAGGATCGGGCTTGTCGCTCGCCGACCTCGAACTACGCCACCGCCGCCGCGCCCGCTGCGAGGACCGCATCCGCGGCGCGAAGGACACCGGCCTGACGAACCTGCCGCTGCACGACTTCGCCCAGAACCAGATTTGGTGCGCCCTCGTCGCGCTCGCCCTCGACCTGACCGCCTGGACCCAGATGGCCGCCCTGCCCGCCCGGCCCGCGCGGCGCTGGGAGATCAAGAGGCTGCGTCACCGACTGTTCTGGCTAGCGGGGCGACTCGCCCGCCACGCCCGCACATCCGT
>NZ_KB891123.1 GCF_000373365.1 Parafrankia discariae | reverse complement strand
TACCCAACCCGCCGCGCCGCACGTACCGCGATCGCCGAATACATCGAGGTCTTCTACAACCGGCAGCGACTCCACTCCACTCTCGGCTACCGCACTCCCGAACACATCGAGCGCGCATACCACTCAACCCAGAACGAGGTGATAGAAGCAGCATAAAGCTGCTATAGTCCGTCTACGTCCGTGTCCGAGAAACGGGCAGCACCTCAAACGCCTACGCGGAACGGTTCGTGCGAACCGTCCGGACCGAGGTCACCGACCGCATGCTGATCTTCGGTGAACGGCACCTACACGCTGTCTTGGCCGAGTACGCGACCCACTACAACGGACGACGACCCCACCGCAGCCGCGACCTTCAACCACCACGGCCCGACCACCCCGTCGCCGACCTGAGCAAGGAACGAATCAAACGCCGACCCGTCTTCGGCGCCCTGATCAACGAATACGAACGAGCCGCCTAAAACCCCAGGTCAACACCGGTAGCCGAGTTCTGACACCCCACACCCTCGGGCCGCACGCGTGAACCGCCGGCGCCGCCCATCAAGCAGCGCCGACGGTTCAGTTCGCAGCGGGTCTTATTCGCCGCCGTCGAGCGGGAGCTTCGTGTGGTCGGCGAGGCCGGCGGCGAGAGTCGCGACGGTGTCGTACTTCCAGATGAAGTTCCCCGGCAGGGAGATCCCGAGCCCCGGTTCCAGGCGGGACCGCAGTTCGAGAGCCAGCAGCGAGTCGAAGCCGAGGGACCGTAGCGGGATGTCCGGGTCGAGCACGGACTGGCCCAGCCGGAGGACGGCCCTGAGGTGCTCGGTCAGGTACGCCTCGAAGGCCGTGCGCCGCGGGAGGCCGGGAGCCACCGCGCGTAGCCCGGCCAGGACAGCGCCCGGCCTGTCCGCGACCGCGGCGGCGGCACCCCCAGCGCCCGGAACGACCACGGCGCCCCCGGCGGCGGCCGATGGGGCGTGCTCGTCGTCGACGAACTGGGCGAACAGCGACGAGGAGCGGCCCGCGGCCGGAATCCAGGAGCCCGGCTCGCCGGGGAGCACACCCGCGCGCCGCCGCCCGTGGACGAGCAGCGTCTCCAGCGCGGCGAGCCCGGCCCGCACCGGGATCATCGCGTACCCACGCTCGGCGAAGTCGGTGGCGGCGCCCACCTCGGCCCACGGCCCCCAGTTGACGACGGTGGTCGCCAGCCCCTGAGCGCACCGCCAGTCGGCGAAGCCGTCGAGCCAGGAGTTCGCGGCGGCGTACGCGCCCTGCCCGGGGTTACCGAGCAGGGAGGCCATCGACGAGTAGAGCACGAACCAGTCGAGGTCCGCCCCGGCCGTCGCCTCGTGCAGCCGCCACGCGCCGAACGTCTTCGGATGCCACACTCGCCGCACCTGGTCGGCAGTGATCGTGGTGAGGGCGGCATCATCCAGAACCATCGCTGCGTGAACGGCGCCACGCAGCCGGCCGCCCCCGGCGGTGGCGGCGGCGACGAGGCGCTCCGCCACACCGGGCTCGGCGACGTCACCGAGCACCACCTGGATGTCCGTACCGCCCGCGGCCAGTTTCGCGATGCGCTCCCGGACCTCCTCGGCGGGCTCGGACCGCCCGTTGAGCACCACTCTGGCCGCGCCCTTCTCCGCCAGCCAGGCGGCGGTCTCCAGGCCGACGCCGCGCAGGCCACCGGTGACGATGTACGAGCCGTCCACGCCGACCGGCGACGGCGGCCCGTCGGGCAGCACGGCCTCGGTCACCGCGTCGCCGGGGACCTCGAGCACGACCTTGCCGATGTGCGCGGCACCGGCCATCAGCCGAAACGCGTCCGTGGCGGCCTCGAGCGGGTAGGTCGTGACAGGCAGCGGCGCGAGCTCGCCGGCGGCGAGCGCCGCCGTCAGCTCCCGCAGCATCCGGGCGACCCGCTCCGGCTGGTGCCGGTAGAGCTCGATCAGGTTCACCCCGGCGAAGGTGATGCTGTTACGGAACGGCGCCAGCCCGAGCGCCGAGTCCGCGAGGATGTCGCGCAGCCCGAGCTCGACGAAACGTCCGAAGGGCCGCAGGCACTCCATTCCGGCGCGGATCGCCGGCCCCGACAGCGAGTTGAGCACGACGTCGACGCCCTGCCCGCCGGTCGCGGCCAGTGTCCGCGCGCTGAAGTCGACCGAACGCGAGTCCATGACGTGGGTGATGCCCATGCCGCGCAGATAGGCGCGTTTCTCCGGGGTGCCGGCGGTGGCGAGGACCTCGGCTCCCAGCAGCCGCGCGACGGCGATCGCGGCGAGACCGGTCCCGCCGGTGCCGGAGTGGATCAGCACCCGCTCGCCGGCCCGCAGCTGGGCGACGTCCCGCAGCGCGTACCAGGCGGTGAGGAAGGCGGTGGGGATGCCCGCGGCGGTGGCCGGGTCGAGTCCGGCGGGTACAGGCATGGTCAGGTCGGCGTCGATGGTCAGGAACGAGCCGAACGCGCCGCCGTCGGTGAAGTTCACCGCGAGTACCGCGTCGCCAGGCCGGCGGTCGGTGACGCCCGGCCCGACCGCCGTGACCACGCCGGCGCACTCGAAGCCGATCGGTGTCTGCGGCAATGCCCCCAGGCAGATGAGGACGTCCCGGAAGTTCAGGCCGGCGGCCTGGATCCGGACCTCGACCTCGCCGTGCCCGGGTGGGCGCCGGTCAGTGGCGACGAGCCGCAGGTCGTCGAGATTCCCGTTGCCGGGCGGCTGCAGGGCGAACCGATCGTGGCCGTACCGGACCGTACGCCGCCCGGCGGCACCACGCTCGGTGGCGGTCACCGGCGCGGGGGTCAACCGGGCGACGAAACGGACACCGGCCCGCAGCGCGACCTCGTCATCGGCGGGGCCGGAGCGGGCGCCGTGGACATCGCCGAGCAGCTCGGCGACGACGGCCGCCACATCCGGGCCGGGATCGGCGTCGATGTGTGCGGTGCGCAGCTCGGGGTGTTCCAGCGTGAGCACCCGGAGCAGTCCGCGGATACCGCCGTGATCAAGATTGGGGGCTGCGTTCCCGCCCAGGGCGTGTGCACCTCGGGTCACCACGGTCAGGCCGGGCGGCACTCCGGGCAGCTCGGCCAACGCCGCGGCGACGCCCAGCACCGTCATGGTCTGCTGCTGCGCCCGCGCCGGATCCGGCGGGAATGGTGGGCCGGCCAGGCCCGACGGGTCGACCTGGGCACCGGGCGCTGGCTGCGCGGTCGCGCCGTCGAGGATGACGACCACCCGCCGGCCGGCGGCTCCCCCGTCGTCCCCGGTGAAGGATGCCACCCAGGCCCGCCGGGTGTCGTCGGGACCGGGCAGCGGCTGGATGTCGACGTCCGCCCCGGCGGCGGACAGGGCCGTGCCGAGCGCGCCCACCGAACCGCTCGCGTCGCCGAGCAGCAGCCATTGGCCGGCGGCCCGCGGCTGGGCCGGCTCCGGGCGGGGTGACGGCTCCCAGTCGATCCCGTAGATCCAGCCCCCGGGGCCGCCGGACGCCCGGGCGTACCCGGAACCGTCGAGGCGACGCTGGCCGTCCTGGTGGACGAGTCGCATGCCGTCGATGGCGACGACGAGCGCGCCGGCCTCGTCCAGCAGGCGGACCTCGCCGGTGAGAGTGCCCGTCCCGGTGGCGTCCAGGCGGGCGTGGCAGTAGCGCACGGTCGCCGGATCGCCGTGGATCCGGATGCTGTCCGTCCCGGCAGGCAGCACCAGACCACCGGACGCCGACCCGGCGACTAGGCCGGGCATGCAGGTCAGCAACGTCTGGGCGGCGGCGTCCAGCAGCACGGGGTGCACGGCCAACGCGTCCTCGGTGGCGTACGCCTCGGTCGGGATCCCGATGCCCGCCCAGGCGCTCCCACCGTCCTCGGACAGGTGCAGATCGGACAGCGCCGTGAACGCCGGGCCGTGGTGAATGCCCCGCTCCCGCATGGCCTCGTACAGGCGCGCGGGGCCGACCCGCCGGGGATGGGCACCGGCGAGTTCCGCCAGGCCGCCGGCGGCGGTGTCCGGCGGCGGGTCGTCGTCGGCGCACGTGACGGTGGCGGCCATGTGACGGGTCCAGGCGCCGTCACCGTCCCGCGCGTGGATCTCGCACTCCGCCTCACCGGGGCCGGTGACGGCGGCCGTCATCGTGATCTCGGTGTGCTCGCCCAGGTAGAGCACCTCCTCGAAGGCGATGCCGGTGACCCGCACCCGGGCCGGCCCCACCTCGAACACCTCGGTGGCGGCGGTGACCGCCAGCGAGCAGTAGGCGGCGCCGGGCAGTACCACGCGGTCGTGCACCAGGTGGTCAGCCAGCCAGGGGATGACCGCGGTCCCGGTGTCGGCCCGCCAGACGTGGCGCAGATGCTCGCCGGGCACCACCAGGTGCTCCCCGGGCAGCGACCGGTCCACGGGCTCCCTGCCGTCGAGCGCCGCCGGCCCGCCACGGCCACCGGCGGCCGCCGGAGCCTCGCGGTCCGCCCAGTGGCGCCGGCGGTCGAAGGAGATTGTCGGCAGGTCCACGAGGTCGCCGGTCGGGTAGAGCACGGACCAGTCCACCGGAACTCCCGCGCAGTGCGCGGTCGCGAGACTGGTACGGAAGGCGGCCACGCTGTCCTCGTCGCGACGCAGCGTCGGCAGTACCACCGGCTCCCGCCCGGCCGCGGCAAGGATGTCGGTGACCGACCGGGTGACGACCGGATGCGGGGAGATCTCCACGAAGACCCGGTGCCCGTCGGCCGCGGCCGCGGTCACGGCGTCGCTGAAGCGCACGGTACGGCGCAGGTTCGCGCACCAGTAGGCGGCGTCGAATTCGTGCTTCCCCCGCGGGTCCTCCGCCGCGGTCGAGTAGAAGCGGACCTCGGCCGGCCGGGGGCGCAGTTCGGCCAGTTCCGCGGTGAGGTCGGCGAGCAGCGGGTCGACCTGGGGTGAGTGCGAGGCGACGTCCACCGCGATCTGATGGGCCGCCAGGCCACGCGCGGTCCAGTCGGTGACTAGATCCCTGATCCTGTCCGCGGCGCCGGAGACGACGGTGGAGCCGGGAGCAGCCAGGACCGCGACAGCGACCTCGCCGCTCGCGCCGGCCGCGGCGAGCTCGGCCTCGGTCGCGTACCGGTCGAGGCCGACGGTGGCCATCGCGCCGAGGCCGGCCACCCGGGTGAGTAGACGGGAACGGCGGCAGATCACCCGGACACCGTCGGCCAGGGTCAGCGCGCCGGCGACGACAGCCGCGGCCGTCTCCCCCATCGAATGACCGATGACCGCCACGGGCTCGACACCGTGGGCGCGCCACAGCGCGGCCAGCCCGATCTGTACCGCGAAGAGCAGGGGCTGCACCCGGTCGCACCCGGTGACCGCCTCCCGGCGGCGCAGCACCTCCAGCACCGAGAAACCGGCCTCGGCGGCGATGAGAGGGTCGACCTCGGCCACCGCGGCCGAGAACACCGGCTCCGCGTCCAGCAGGTCGGCCCCCATGCCCGCCCACTGCGAGCCCTGGCCGGAGAACACCCACACCGCGCCGCGCCGCACGCCCCGGGCGGCGGCCCCGGAGACGACGTTGGGGACCAACCGGCCGTCCGCGTAGGCGCGCAGGTCCCGGATCAGATCCTTCCGCGAGGCCGCCACAACAGCCAGCCGGCCGTTCCCGGGGGACCGCCTGCGCGCCAGAGTGTAGGCGACGTCCCGCAGACCCGCGCCCCGGGCAGGCGCGCCGGCACCGGCCGCGGGATCGCCTCCGGTGGCCGCGTCATCTCCGGGCTCGCGCTCCAGCCAGTCCGCGAGCCGGGCCGCGGCGGCGGGCAGCACCGCGGGCGACCCGGCGGGCACCAGGACCACCTCCGGCCCGCGGGCCCCGCGGGCCCGGACGGCCGACGACTGGCCGTCTACTCGGCCGGACTCGTGTTCGGCCCGTGCCGGAGTACACGCGGCTGGAATCGGGGGACGGCTCACCCCGGCCGTGGCCTGTTCGAGCACCAGGTGCGCGTTCGTCCCGGAGAACCCGAACGAGGAAACGGCGGCCAGCCGCGACGGCGCGGCGCCAGGCCAGTCGGCCAGCCCGGTGGGCACGAAGAACCGCGACCCGTCAGCGTCGATCGCCGGGTTCCACCGGGTGAAGTGCAGGTTCGCCGGTATCTGGCCGTGCCGCAGGCACAGCACCGCCTTGATCAGGCCGGCGACACCCGCCGCGGGCTCCAGGTGCCCCAGGTTCGTCTTCACCGAACCGAGCGCGCACCGCGCGCCATCGGTGCCGTAGGCGCGACGGCGCTGTTGCATTACGGGAAAGTTGGACATGCCAGCGGCCTCGATGATCGCCGGTCAGACGGCTGCGGCGAGTTCGGTGAACGCGGCGGCCAGCCTCAGCGGCGGGTGGGTGTCGATGGCGAGTTCGTAGTGGCCGCGGCGGATGTTCTGCACCAGGGCGTGTCCGGCGCTGACGGTCTGGACCGAGCGGAGGCGTTTCAGCCCGAGCATCGGCCGGAGCCGTGCTTTCAACCGGCTGTGGTCGGCTTCGATCCGGTTGTTCTCCCGGGCGGCATCCACGTGACAGGCCTCGGGGAGCAGCTCGTCGAGGATCCGCGGGTAGACGGGTGCCTTGTCGGTGGTGACCTCGGCCGGCCGGCGCCCCTGCGTTAGCGCCCGACCGAAGAAGCGCTGGGCAGCGGCTTGGTCGCGTCGTGTGCTGGCGAGGACGTCGATGACCTGGCCATGCTGGTCGACGGCCCGGTAGAGGTAGGTCCATCGGCCGGCGACCTTGACGTACGTTTCATCGACGAACCACCTGTCCCCGGGCCGGTGCCGACACGGCCGAGCAGCCTCGACCAGCAGAGGCGTGAAGCGCCGCACCCACCGATACACCGTGACGTGATCAACATCGAGGCCGCGTTCGGCGAGGAGCTCCTCGACATCCCGGTAGGACAGCGCGTACCGCAGGTACCAGCGGACGGCGAGGACGATCACCTCCGG
>NZ_KB891122.1 GCF_000373365.1 Parafrankia discariae | reverse complement strand
CGGGTTCTACACGCCGCGGAAGCGGTTGATAGCCGTGAGGTGACGGGCCCGGGTCCGTTCGTCCCGGATCCCCAGCCCCTCCTCCGGCGCCAGACACAGCACCCCGACCTTGCCCTGATGGGCATTCCGGTGCACATCCAGCGCCGCCTGCCCCGTCCGCTCCAACGGATACACCTTCGACAACGTCGGATGCACCAACCCCCGCGCCACCAGCCGGTTCGCCTCCCACGCCTCCCGGTAGTTCGCGAAATGCGACCCGATGATCCGCTTCAGGTTCATCCACAGATACCGGTTGTCGTACTCATGCATGAACCCACTCGTCGACGCGCACGTCACCACCACCCCACCCTTACGCGCCACATACACCGACGCCCCGAACGTCTCCCGCCCCGGATGCTCGAACACGATGTCCGGATCCTCCCCACCCGTCAGCTCCCGGATCCGCGCCCCGAACCGCTTCCACTCCCGCGGGTCCTGCGTCCGCTCATCCGACCAGAACCGATACCCCTCCGCCGCCCGGTCGATCACCAGCTCCGCACCCATCGCCCGACAGATCGCCGCCTTCTCCGCCGACGACACCACACACACCGGGATCGCCCCACCCCGCAACGCCATCTGCGTCGCGTACGACCCCAACCCCCCCGACGCCCCCCAGATCAACACCACATCACCCTGCTTCATCCCCGCACCGTTCCCCGACACCAACTGCCGGTACGCCGTCGAGTTCACCAACCCCGGCGCCGCCGCCTCCTCCCAACTCAAATGCCCCGGCTTCGGCATCAACTGGTTCGCCTTCACCAACGCCAGCTCCGCAAGACCACCGAAATTCGTCTCGAACCCCCAGATCCGCTGCTCCGGATCCAGCATCGTGTCGTTGTGCCCCTCCGGACGCTCCAACTCCACCGACAGACAGTGCGCCACCACCTCATCCCCCGGATGCCACGCATGCACCCCCGGCCCCGTCCGCAACACCACCCCCGCCAGATCCGACCCCACCACGTGATACGGCCGATCATGCTTGGCCGCCAACGGCGACGACCGCCCATACCGCTCCAGGAACCCGAACGTCGACAACGGCTCGAAGATCGACGTCCACACCGTGTTGTAGTTCACCGACGACGCCATCACCGCCACCAGAGCCTCACCCGGCCCCAACTCCGGCGTCCCCACCTCATCCACATGCAACGACTCCCGCGGATCCTTCTCCCGCGACACCCGCCCCTCGAACATCCCCACCTCCGCCTTACGCACCACCACACCCCGGTACGACTCCGGCACCGCCAACGCCCCGAACTCCGCCCGCCGCTCCGGCGAAGGCCCCCCACCGGCCATGATCGCTTCGACAACATGCTTCACGGCTGGCCGCTCCGTCCGTCAGACGCCGAGGTGGCGCGCGATCAGCATCTTCTGCACCTCGCTGGTGCCCTCACCGATCTCGAGAATCTTCGAGTCACGCCAGTGGCGGGCCACCGGGTACTCGTTCATGAATCCGTAGCCGCCGTGGATCTGCGTCGCCTCGCGGGCGTTCGTCACCGCCGCCTCGGAGGAGAACAGCTTCGCCATCGCCGCCTGCTTCTTGAAAGGCAGGCCGGCGAGCATCCGCCACGCGGCGTCGTAATAGGCCGTCCGGGCCACATAGGTCCGGGTCTCCATCTCGGCGAGCTTGAACGCGATGGCCTGGTTGCGGGCGATCGGAGCGCCGAACGCCTCCCGCTCCTTCGCGTACTTCACGCTCTCGTCCACACAGGCCTGCGCCAGACCGACGGAAAGCGCCGAGATGGCGATGCGGCCCTCGTCGAGAATGGACAGGAAGTTCGCGTAGCCACGGCCCCGCTCACCGAGCAGGTTCTCCGCGGGAACCCGCACGTCCTGGAACGACAGCGGCCGGGTGTCCGAGGCGTGCCAGCCGACCTTCGAATAGGGCGCGCCCGCGCTGAAGCCCGGCGTCGGCACCGGGACGATGATCGAGGAGATCTGCGGCCGGCCGTTCACCGGCTCCCCGGTCACCGCGGTCACCGTCACCACCCGGGTGATGTCCGTCCCGGAGTTCGTGATGAACGCCTTCGAGCCGTTGATCACCCATTCGTCACCGACGAGCTGGGCCGTGGTGCGGGTGCCGCCCGCGTCGCTGCCGGCGCCCGGCTCGGTCAGCCCGAAGGCACCCAGCGAGCGGCCGCTGGCCAGCACCGGCAGCCACTCCTCGCGCTGCGCCTCGGTGCCGAACCGGTAGATCGGCATCGCGCCGAGGCCCACCCCGGCCTCGAGGGTGATCGCCACCGAGGAGTCGGCCCGCGCCAACTCCTCGATCGCCAGGCAGAGCGCGAAGTAGTCGGCGCCCTGGCCGCCGTAGGACTCCGGGAACGGCAGGCCGAACAGGCCCATCTCGCCCATCTGCGCGATGATCTCGTACGGGAAGGTCTTCGCCTCGTCGTGCGCGCCGGCGGCGGGGGCGACCACCTCCCGGGCGAACTCCTCGACCGTCTTGCGCAGGGTCTCGTGCTCTTCACTCAGCCGGTTGTCAGACATGGCCCGTCTCCTTCTCGTGCTTCACTACATCCGTTCGACGGGTCAGGGGCGGGGCGGGCCGGAGTCCGCGGCCTCGTCCGCCGTACCGTCGGGGGCCGGCTCGACGACCGCGAGCAGCGCGTCCAGCGCCACCGAGTCGCCGACCCGGACCAGGACGTCCTTCACCTGGCCGGCGACCGCCGCGACCACGGTGTGCTCCATCTTCATCGCCTCGACGACCACCAGCGGGGCCCCGGGCTCGACGGTGTCACCGGGCGTCGCCCGGACGTCGACGACGGTGCCCGGCATCGGGCTGCGCGCCTCGCCGCTGTGCTCGCCGGCCGCCGCGTCGGCGCCGCTCTCCACCCGTCGCTCCGCGAGCGCCCAGGTGAACCCGTCGGCACCCACCCAGACCGTGCTCCCACTCGCGGCCACCTGCCACCGCCTGGTCCGCCCGTCCACGGTGACCAGGGCGTCCGCGGGCTGGCCCGGGATCGGCGCGGGCAGCCAGTCGAGCTCGGCCGGGCGTGGCCCGGCGCCGTCCAGGCGGACCAGCAGCCGGCCGTCGGCGTCGCGTCGCACGGCGACCTCGCGGCCCGGTGCGGCCCCCGCCCCGCCGGGCGCGGCGACCGACCAGCGCGACCAGGCCCGCTCGCCCAGCCGCCAGCCCGACGGTACGTCCCAGGGGTCGACGACCGACCCGGTCGGCGCCATCGTGTCCGCGCCGACCAGCCCGAACACCTCCAGGGCGTCGTCCGCCGTGGGCTCGCCGGGCAGGGCCTGCCCGGCCGGGTCGGTGAGCGCCTCGAGGTGGCGCTCCACCAGACCGGTGTCGAGCCGGCCGGACCGGGTGTCGGGATGGCTGATCAGGCGGCGCAGGAAGCCGATGTTCGTGGTGACACCCAGCAGTGTCGTGCCCGCGAGCGCGGCGTCGAGACGGGCCAGCGCGCCCGCCCGGTCCGGCGCCCAGGCGACGACCTTGGCCAGCATCGGGTCGTAGGTGGCGGCGACCCGCGTGCCGGCCCGCAGGCCCGAGTCGGTGCGCACCCCCGCGCCGGTCGGCTCCCGCAGGACCAGGACGTCCCCGCCGGTGGGCAGGAAGCCGCGGGCCGGGTCCTCGGCGTACACCCGGGCCTCGACGGCGTGGCCGGTCAGACGCACCTCGTCCTGGGTGATCCGCAGCCGCTCGCCGGCGGCGACCCGCAACTGCTCGGCGACCAGGTCGACGCCGGTGACCAGCTCGGTCACCGGGTGCTCGACCTGCAGCCGGGTGTTCATCTCCATGAAGAAGAACTCGTCGGGCCGGTCGGTGCCCACGACGAACTCGACCGTGCCGGCGCCGACGTATCCGACGGCGGCGGCGACGTCGACGGCCGCGCCGCCGATGCGCGCCCGGGTCGCGGCGTCGAGCAGCACCGACGGCGCCTCCTCGACGATCTTCTGGTGGCGGCGCTGCAGGCTGCACTCCCGCTCGCCGAGGTGGATCACGTTGCCGTGCGTGTCGGCGAGGACCTGCACCTCGATGTGGCGGGGGGTGTCGACGAACCGCTCGACGAACAGCGTGTCGTCGCCGAAGGACGCTGCGGCCTCCCGGCGGGCCGAGCGCAGCGCCTCGGCGAGCGCGGCGGGCTCGCGGACGAGCCGCATGCCCTTGCCGCCGCCGCCGGCGGCCGGCTTGACCAGCACCGGATAGCCGATCTCGGTCGAGGCCGCCACCAGGTCGTCGTCGGACATCCCCGGCTCGACCCGGCCGGGCACGACCGGGACGCCGGCCGCGGCGACGGTGCGCTTGGCCGCGATCTTGTTGCCCATCAGCTCGACGACCCGCGCGGACGGGCCCACGAAGACCACGCCGGCGTCGGCGCAGGCCTGCGCGAACACCGGGTTCTCGGCGAGGAAGCCGTAGCCGGGGTGCACCGCCTGCGCCCCGGTCGCCGCCGCGGCGGCGAGCACCCGCTCGATGTTGAGGTAGGAGTCGAGCGCGCGGGCCGGGCCGAGGCGCACCGCGACGTCCGCCTCGGTCACGTGCCGGGCGCCCGCGTCGGCGTCGGAGAACACCGCCACCGAGCGGACGCCGAGCTCACGCAAGGTCCGGATGACCCGGACCGCGATCTCACCCCGGTTGGCGACGAGCACCGTGTGGAACATCGACCCTCACATCCGGAAGACGCCGTAGCCGACCGGTTCCAGCGGCGCGTTCGCCGCCGCCGACAGCGCCAGGCCCAGGACGGTTCGGGTGTCCGCCGGGTCGATGACGCCGTCGTCCCAGAGCCGGGCGGTGGCGTAGTAGGGGTTGCCCTGCTGTTCGTACTGCTCGCGGATCGGCGCCTCGAAGGCCGCCTGTTCCTCGGCGGACCACTCGCCGCCGCGGGCCTCCACAGCGTCGCGGCGGACGGTCGAGAGCACGGCGGCGGCCTGGTCACCGCCCATCACCGAGATCCGGGCGTTCGGCCACGTCCACAGGAAGCGCGGCGAGTAGGCCCGGCCGCACATCGAGTAGTTGCCGGCGCCGAACGACCCGCCGATCACCACGGTGAACTTCGGCACCCGGGCGCAGGCGACCGCGGTGACCATCTTCGCGCCGTGCTTGGCGATGCCGCCGGCCTCGTAGTCCCGGCCGACCATGAAACCGGTGATGTTCTGCAGGAACAGCAGCGGGATGCTCCGGGAGTCGCACAGCTCGATGAAGTGGGCGCCCTTGAGCGCCGACTCACCGAACAGCACCCCGTTGTTGGCGATGATGCCGACCGGATGCCCGTGCAGCCGGGCGACCCCGGTGACCAGGGTCGAGCCATACTCCTTCTTGAACTCCGCGAACCGGCTGCCGTCGACCAGCCGGGCGATCACCTCGCGGACGTCGTAGGGCGTGCGCGGGTCCGCCGGCACCACCGAGTAGAGCTCCGAGGTCGGGTACAGCGGCTCCTCGGTCGGGGTGACGTCCCACGGGCGCGGCGCGCGCGGCCCGAGGCCGGCGACGATGCGACGCACGATCGTCAGCGCGTCGGTGTCGTCGGCGGCCAGATGGTCGGTGACACCGGACTTGCGCGAGTGCAGCAGGCCGCCGCCGAGGTCCTCCGCGCTGACGACCTCGCCGGTCGCCGCCTTCACCAGCGGCGGGCCACCGAGGAAGATCGTTCCCTGGTTGCGGACGATCACCGCCTCGTCGCTCATCGCCGGCACGTAGGCCCCGCCGGCGGTGCACGACCCGAGCACGGCGGCGATCTGGGCGATGCCCCGGGCCGACATGGTCGCCTGGTTGAAGAAGATGCGGCCGAAGTGCTCGCGGTCGGGGAACACCTCGTCCTGGCGGGGCAGGAACGCGCCGCCGGAGTCGACCAGGTAGACGCACGGCAGCTGGTTGTGCAGCGCGACCTCCTGGGCGCGCAGGTGCTTCTTCACCGTCGTCGGGTAGTAGGTGCCGCCCTTGACGGTGGCGTCGTTGACCACGACGACGCACTCGCGGCCCGAGACCCGGCCCACCCCGGTGATGATCCCCGCGCCCGGTGCCTCGCCGTCGTACATGCCGTCGGCGGCCAGCGGAGACAGCTCGAGGAACGGGCTGCCACGGTCGAGCAGCGTGTCGAGCCGGTCCCGGGGCAGCAGCTTGCCGCGCTCGACATGCCGGCGGCGGGCGACCTCGGAGCCGCCCAGCGCCGTGCTGGCCAGCCGGCTCCGCAGCTCCTCGACCAGCTCCGCGAAGGTGGCGGCGTTGTGACGGGCGGGATCACCCTTGGCATCGACCAGTGTCCGGAGCGGCTCGGCGGGCTCCGCGCGCCCTCCGGGTACCGCGCGCCCATCAGGCACCGGGCGGTCGATGTTAGCGTCGACTAACATGCGACGCAGGCTAGCGGTCGCGCGCCTTTCTGTCGAGCGGTGCCCGCCACCCCGGCCCCGGCGGCCTCACGGGGGACGGCGGACACCGAGGCGGACGCGGAGAGGAACGGTCCGCCCCCCGACACGCTGGGCAGACGGCCTGACCCCGGCGCGCGTCCGCGCGGACGGGACAGCTCGGAGTGGGCCCCGGTCGATGGGGCCCCGACCGGTGAGGCCGTCAGTCCGGGAGGCCGTCAGTCCGTGGGGACCTCAGTCCGGGCGCAGGCTCCGCGGGAAGAGGCGGACGTCCCGGTCAGCCACCCGGCCGGCTGGCCGGCGGCTCCGTCGGCCGGCTCACGGAGAGGACACACTCCGTACACACCAATTGATCGACGGACAAGCCCTATAGCCCAATACCGCTTGATTAGCCTGTCGAGAGGATCGTCCAGCCTGACACGCCAACGGATGCTCCCTTATCGATAAACCTCTGGACTCGGCATGCGGGAGAGCTCAACGTCGAGGGATAGGTAGCCGGATGGCTGCTGTCGTGACTTCAGCCGGTAGAGAGTTAGAATGCGGGCGTGGCGCGTCTTGGTCAGATCATGGAACTGCCGGCCGTTGAAAACGAGCGGCTCACCGACCGCATCTCGATCGGCGTGCTTGCCAGAATCGTCCCGCGGGATCTCATCGACGAAGT
>NZ_KB891121.1 GCF_000373365.1 Parafrankia discariae | reverse complement strand
CCCTCGACGGACAGCCGCTGTCGGAGTGGAAGGAGGAGCTGAACAGGGTGCACCGCAAGGTCCGGGCCCGCGTCGAACACGCCCTCGCCGGGATGAAGACCTGGAAGATCCTGCGTGACTACCGCCGCCAGGCCCGCACCCTCGGGATCACCGCGGCCGGGATCGCCCATCTCTACAACATCAGCCGGACCGGCTGACCGGTCACGCGGACCGGCCACACCCCACCCAAACCGAGTTACGAAACAGCCTTTAGTCTTGTGCCGCGTGGCTGCCGATATTCGTGAGATTCTGCCTCCCGCGACCAGCTCCGCGTACCCCGCGATGGCCGCGCTCCGCCCGAACATCCACACCGGGAGCGAGTTCGTCCAGCTCGTCGACGCCGTCCAACGACCCGAGGGATATCGCCTGGTGGGCGCCTTCGAGCAATCCAATCCGGCTGCACGGGCGGTAGCCGGATTCCGTATCGGCCACGCCCTGTCCTTCGGTCGCTATCTCTACGTGGACGATCTCTCAACGCTCGAATCCGCACGCCGACACGGATACGCCGGCCGTCTGCTCGCATGGCTGTTCACTGAGGCCCACCGCCTCGGCTGCGACCAGGTCCGGCTGGACTCAGGCGTCGGGCCCACCCGGACCGACGCTCACCGTCTCTACCTGAACGCAGGCATGGCCATCGCCGCGCATCACTTCACCCATGTTCTCGACCGGTAGACGGATCCGGTCGTACCGATCACTGCACCGCGCAGCTTGAGAACAGTGGGGCTCCGCCCCGGACCCCGGCCCTTCCTCTGGAGGAGGGGAGGAACCGCCGCAGGTCGCGAGGAGTCGGACGTGCAGCACCGCTGATCGCCTCCGCCACACGGGCACCCGCAGGGTTACCCCAAAACCTCCCGACCGCGCAAGAGCGCACGGCACCTAGCAGGCACGGCCGGACCGTTGGCGCTCTTGCACGGCCGAGAGAACCCGGAGTGAGGCGCAGCCTGCCCGCCCGACGGAGGAGATCAGCTCAGACGGGAGTCGGTAAAGATCAATCGGCATGGGGTAACAGGTGCAGATCACCGGACTGTCGACGTGCAGCGTCACCCCGCTGCGGCCACCGGACGAGAGACAATGATCGTGGCATGGTTATCCGGTCTGGCCGTCCCGGCGACGTGGACGAACTGCTGGCGTTCTGGCGGCATGCCGCCGATGGCACGAGCGTGAGCGACGACCCGATCGGGGTCGGCCGGCTGCTGACCCATGACCCCGCGGCCGTGCTTGTCGCCGAACTGGACGGAGTCATAATCGGCACGGTGGTGGCCGGATGGGACGGATGGCGCGGCCACATCTATCGACTCGCGGTCGCCCCCGACCGTCGCCGGACCGGTGTGGCACGTGCGCTGCTGGCGGCGGCCCACGACCGTTTCGTCGTTCTCGGCGCTGTCCTGGCCGACGCGATGGTGGAAGACGACAACCTCGACGCCCACGCGACCTACGAGAAAACCGGGTACCAGAAACAGGAAGGCCGAACCCGGTGGCTCCGGGATCTCCACACCCGCACTGACCGTACGGAGTGACCCAAGAAGATCAACAAAGTCGGGACGAATANGGTAGTTCGCCGACCTGTTGCGTGCGGCGCTTCACGCCTCTGCTGGTCGATGCGGCGCGGCCGTGCCGCCACCGGCCCGGCGACAGATGGTTCGTCGACGAAACGTATGTGAAGGTCACCGGCTGCTGGACCTACCTGTACCAGGGCGGCTGACCAGCACGGGCAGGTCATCGACGTCCTCGCCGGCACCCGTCTACCCGCGGATCCTCGACGAGCTCCTCCCCGAAGCCTGCCACGTCGACGCCGCCCGGGAGAACAACCGGATCGAGACCGATCATGGCCGCTTGAAAGCCCGGCTACGGCCGATGCGTGGACTCAAACGGCTGCACTCGGTCCAGACGATCAGCACCGGGCACGCCCTCATCCAGAACATCCGACGCGGCCACTACGAACTCGCCGTCGGCACCGACCCGAGGCTGCGGTTGGCCGCCGCGTTCACCGAACTCGCAGCCGCTGTCTGGCCGCCGGTCGCCGCGGCCGCTGGCGTGCCCCGCTTCCTCGGAACACAACAGTTCCCCGCCATCTCTCTACGGCGCGGGCCCGGTCGGCGCGGCGGCCCGCCTGCGGTGTTGCTCACTTTCGTCTGATGCTGTTCATGTAGTGGATTCCATGGGGCGGCTTTGGGGTGATCTGATGCCTATCGCCCTCGAAAGCTGTCGAGGGGTGACGTCCCCCCAGCTGGAGGCAGCGTGCCTGACACCGTCGTCCCGGGACACGCGTGGCCAGCACGCCGTCGCGCCTGGGGGATGATCATGGTCGCGATCATCGCCGCTGTGGCGATGATCGCGGGCATGGCCCGGCCCTCGGTGGCCGCGGACGGCGATGCGCCCCCCACCAGCGTCACGATCGACATGCCGGTGCCGCACGGCTTCGACCGCGCCAAAGCCCAGATCTGGGTCGACGAGATCAACGGCCGCCACCCGAAACTGAGCGACACCGTCCGGGAGGAGCTGGAGAACTACCCGCTCCTGCTCGCCCCGTCAGGTGGGTTGGCCCCCCCGTTCACCGTGTGGAGGGACTACGACGGCGCACTGGCGGCGACCTCGACCGGGGTGTCCCTCACGATCGACGGCGGTGAGGTCCAGGCCACCGACTGGGCGGACATGCTTATCGGCGCCTTCGGGATGGCGGCTGCCTACTACGTTCGGGCCTGGTGCCTTGCTATCGCCGGCGCCTCGGGCGCGGGGGCCATTCCCGGCGCGGTGGTCTGCACATCATTCGGCGGGTTCGTCGGCACCTTCTCCGCCGGCGTTCTGGGAATGTACCGGCAAGGAGCCCTGGGCAGCTGGAAGGACTGGGGCTACACCCTGGGCGCGGCCACGCTGGCCGCACTGGGCGGCGGTGCCTGGGAGAAGTGGCTCAGCCCCTGGGTCAAGGCGAACGGCGGGGCGCTCATCCAGGGGATCTGGCAGTCCATGCGGACCTTCGGGCTGAAGCTGGCGGCCTGGTGGCCGTCCCTCGGAGGGATCTTCACCAACGCCTCGGCCGGCATGGCCGCGAACGCCGGCCCGCTGCTGGAAGGGATCATCGCTGGGCTGTTCCGCACGACCAACGCGACGGACCTGCGGGTGATGCCGCTGGGTGACTCGATCACCCTCGGCACCGGCAGCTCCACCAGGTCCAGCTACCGGGGCCGGCTGTGGGACCAGCTGCACGACGACGTGGACTCCCTCGACTATGTCGGCTCCGTGGACTCCGGCTCGCTGGCAGACACCGACAACGAAGGCCATTCGGGCTGGACGATCAGCCAGATCACCAACATCGTCTGCAGGGTGCGCCAGTACCGGCCGAACGTCGTCACGCTGCACGTCGGCACGAACGACATGTCGCAGAACCTCGACGTCGCCGGCGCCCCCGACCGGCTGCGCCGGCTCATCTCCGCGATCCTCGACACCGCCCCGGAGACGACCGTTCTGGTCGCCACGCTCGTTCCGTCCACGGACGCGGCGACGAACACCCGCATCCAGTCCTACAATGCCGCCATCCCGGGCGTCGTGACGAAGTTCGAGGCCGCGGGCCGGGCCGTGCACCTGGTCGACATGAGCGCCGTCGGCACCGCCGACATGAACGACTCGCTGCACCCGAACGACACCGGTTACCGCAAGATGGGCGACGCCTTCTACAAGACGATCGGCGACGTCCTGAAGTACGACGCGTTCCGGGTCCCCCAGGCCGGTTTCGCGGACGCCTGCGGTTCCGCGACAGGCGGCGCGGGCGGTACCACCAACCCGGTGGATCCGTCGCAGACCTCCCAGGAGGGCTGGCGCTACGAGGGGCAGATCGTCTCCGGGGTCGGCGCGTCCCGCGACGAGGTGCGCTTCGCCGACATCAACGGCGACGGCCTCGACGACTACCTCGTGGTCGACGCACAGGGCCGGGTACGGGCCTGGCTGAACAACCGCACCAACGGATCGACGTCCTGGACCGGCGGCACGGAGGTCGTCTCCGGGGTCGGCGCGTCCCGCGACGAGGTGCGCTTCGCCGACGTCAACGGCGACGGCTTCGACGACTACCTCGTGGTCGGCGCGCAGGGGCAGGTGCGGGCCTGGATCAACAACCGCGGCAACGGGTCACCCTCCTGGACCGGCGGCACGGAGATCGCCGCCGGGGTCGGCGCGTCCCGCGACGAGGTGCGCTTCGCCGACATCGACGGTGACGGCCGCGACGACTATCTGGTGCTCGGCGCGCAGGGGCAGGTGCGGGCCTGGCTGAACGACGCCGGCCCCGGTGGGCCGTCCTGGGCGTACAAGGGCGAGGTCGCCAGCGGCGTCGGTGCGACCCGGGAGATGGTGCGGCTGATCGACCTGGACGGGGACAGCCGCGCCGACTACCTGGTGGTCGACGATCAGGGGGGTGTGCGTGCCTGGCTGAACACCTACGGCTCCACCAGCCCCGGATGGGTGTGGCAGGGCCAGGTAGTGGCCGCTGTCGGTGCCGGCCGCGCCAACGTCGAGTTCGCCCGGATCGACGGGGGCAGCGCCAGCGACTACCTGGTGGTCAACAGCACCGGGCAGGTCACGGCCTGGGTGAATCAGCGGTTCGACCAGGCCGTCCGTTGGGGCTACCAGGGCCTCGTCGCCAGCGGTGTCGGCGCGACGCCGGACCAGGTGCGGTTCGCCGACCTCAACGGCGACCACAAGGACGACTACCTGGTCGTCGGCGCCAGCGGAGAGCTACGGGCCTGGCTGAACAACCACGGCGGCACGGGAGCACCGTGGCTGTGGCAGGGCGAGTCCGGCCCGAGCGTCGGGGCGTCGCCGGCGACGGTGCGCTTCGCCGACCTCAACGGTGACGGCAGGGACGACTACCTGGTCGTCGGCGACCAGGGACAGGTCCGAGGCTGGCTGAACAACCGCGGCGGCACCGGCGCGCCGTGGCTGTGGAAGGGCGAGGTCGGGCCTGGCGTCGGGGCGTCGCCGGCGACGGTGCGCTTCGCCGATTTCAACGGTGACGGCAGGGACGACTACCTGGTCGTCGGCGCGGGCAGCCAGGTGCAGGGCTGGCTGAACACCGCCGGCGGCAGCACCGGCGTGACCTGGACCCCGGCAGGTGACGTTGCCGCGGGCATCGGCCTGCCCGGATCCCTGGTCACCTTCGCCGACATCGACGGTGACCACCGGGACGACTACCTCATCACCAGCAGCACCGGACGGATCTGGGCCTGGCTGAACCGACGCGGCTCCGGGGGCGCCGCCTGGGCTGCCCAGGGCGAGATCGCCAGCGGCGTCGGAGTAAGCCGTGACCAGCTCAACCTCGTCGACTACAACGGCGACGGCCGGGACGACTACCTGGCCCTCGACGCCGCCGGCGCGGTGACCGCCTGGGCGAACAACGGCATCATCCGGAAGGGATAGCGGGGGGGGGCACTGTTGCATCCGGCGACTCCAGCCGATCTTGACCGCAGGTCTTCCCGTAGCTGAGCCTCCATGGGGCTCGGTCGGCAGGTCGACGGTGCTCCAGCGGTCACGTCCGGGGGTGTGGTGTACGGAGAGTGACTTCGCGTGATCCTGGTTCAGGCTATGCGGGGAGGGCTTCGGGCGTCACGTGGTGGCTCCGACGGTGGGAACGCGTCGGGTCGTGATGATCTCGGTGTAGCTCTCGACGGTCGGGACATCGGGAAGGTGCAGTCCGGGGGGCGGTGACGCGGCGACCTGTTCGATCCCGCCGCCTGCAACCGGACCCGCTCCCGGCGGGCACGGTCAGCATCCGTCAACCCGCCGCCATCGGGATACCTCATACACCCGGTATACCCACCCAGCTGAACAAGACCGAAGACACCATCACCCCCCACGTTCAACGTCAGTAAGTGCATCCTCGTGTTACGGCACGCTCACCTGACCGTTTCGTCGGCGGATCGGCCTGAGCGTCAGAGCTCAAACAAGGCAATGACCTCAGCTGTCAGCAGCACCTGATATGGAAGTTCACGCAGTACAGCACCATTGACGCTGATGCCGCGCTTCTGCGCCGCTTCGGCAAGTTCCTCCCAGGGATGAAGATCGGGATCATCCTCATCATCTGTTCGCACCAAGTCCAGGATTTCCGCGACCAAGTCGCTTGCTTTCCGCGCCCAGGATACTTCCCCGCTGGCCCCGTACCGGGAAGCAGTGAACCCTCGGTCCATGTCAAGTCTTATCAAAGAATCATCGCCCAAACGGATATACTGAGTAATCTTGACACTTATGCTGGGCAGGGTATTTTCTTTTGGTGGCTCGTCTACGTCGCAAATAGCAAGCGTCCCCACCACCCAAAGATCGCGCAGATTGAAAGGCTGAGACTTCTCCAGATCCCCTGGTTCCGGAACATGAACCGGGACAAAACGAAAATCGTCTGTAGTTCTCCCGTCGCTCACTCATCCAGTGTGTCGCAGCTGAGGGCCTTCGGCAAGGGTATGGCGCAGCGAACTGGACGATGTCTTCTCGGTCCTTTCGCCGCCTCGTAGCGGCCACGGCGATACGGCGATACGGCGATGCAGTCACACCAACGTGCTGCGGATCGGCTCGACGCCCCAGCTCAGCCCACCGTCGGTGCGGTCGGCGTGCTCACGGACGAACCTCACGAGCACCTCGAGGGCCGAACGAGCTCGGCCGTAAAGAAAGCCGGCGCCGCTTTGAGGATCTCGTTCGCCCGCCGCAGCTCGGTGTTCTCCCGCCGCAGCCGCTTCAGCTCCTCGCCGCCTGTCTCCGCGCGCTGCCCACCGACGGCTTCGGCTTGGGCCTGGCGGACCCAGATCCGCAGCGTCTCCGTGTGAAGCTGCCCCGGTTCCGTTCACAGGTAGGGGCGAGCTCAACCCGTCAGTGCATCAACCGCTCTGCGAGAGTAGCAGGTGATTGAGTCTTTCGGCGGGNGTATCCCAGTCCAGGGTCTGACGCGGGCGGCGATTCAACAGGTCGGCGACACGGTCGAGTTCCGCCTGTGTGTGATCCGACAGGTCGGTGCCCTTAGGGAAATACTGGCGGAGCAGCCCGTTGGTATTCTCGTTGCTCCCACGCTGCCATGGTGAATGCGGGTCGCAGAAGTAGACAGGGATACCGGTCGTGACGGTGAATCGGGCGTGCTCGGC
>NZ_KB891120.1 GCF_000373365.1 Parafrankia discariae | reverse complement strand
CCGCATGCCGAGTCCAGAGGTTTATCGATAAGGGAGCATCCGTTGGCGTGTCAGGCTGGACGATCCTCTCGACAGGCTAATCAAGCGGTATTGGGATATAGCGCGACTGCCAGGGAGCACGCTACCCACCCCAGCATCACCGTGTGGTCGGTGTCGGATTCGGCCGGCCCGCCATTGGGGTGGCTGGCCAGGCGGGTGATCCGGCCGAACGCGAGCGCGAGACGTCCCAGATCGACCACGGTATTAGTCAACGCCGGCACGGTCAGTTCCATAGCGGCAGTATTCGCCCTCTGTTGAACCACCACGGCCGCCGAGGCGTCAGTTTCCTGCGGTGGGTTGGCTTCATGCCGGGTGGCGCTGCTGTGATCGGTCACGTCCATCGCCTCGCCTTCGACCGGCGCCGGGCTGCGGCGCGGGCGTACAACGCCAGGCAGGCGGCGGCATGGGTGTCGGGATGAAAGGTGTTAGCCCGGTCGGCGGCTGCGGATGCCCGACGGGTCAGATGTTCAGAGTTGGTGTACCGGTTGAGGGCGGCGGCGAGCCGGTCCGGGTCCTCGGGGGCGACGATGTCACCGGCCGAGGAGACCAGGGACGCCATGTTCGCTACGTCGGTGGCGACGACAGGTACGGCGTGCGCGAGGTAGTCGGCAATCGCGCCTGATCCCTGAAAGGCGCGATGGGCGACGTAGGGGAAGACAGCCAGGGTGCTGGAGGCGACGAGCAACGACCGGTCCGCCGGAGCCAGATAGGTCGGGGCGATCTGGAGGCGGCTGACCCCGACGACGGAGGCGTGACCTGGCCGCGGCAGGCGCACGCCAGCAAGATCGGGCTGATCCCACAGCGGTCCGGCTAGTAGTACCCGCAGCGGGCGTCTGATGCGGGAGAGTGCCTCGATGAGCAGCCGAGGGGCCTTCCACGGGGCGGCGTAGCCGTACAGGGTAGCCAGCGGGCCGGGATAGGCGGACAGGTTGGTGACGGCGTCTGCGACCGCGCCCTCCTGCGCGGGCAGGGTGCCCGGCGGGATGGTGGTGGGCAGGGGTGCCACTGTGATCGGCATATCCGCCGGGACCATGCTGGCAAACGCCTGACGGGCGTAGTCGCCGAAGTAGACCAGCCCGTCGGCGGCGGCGGGTGCGGCGTGCACGGCACGCTGCATGCTTGGGTCCGGGTGATGGTCAGCGAACAGAGTCGGCATGAGGGTGTGGACGTGGATGACGACAGCCGGCCACGATGCCGACTGGTTCCGCCGCGCCCACAGTACGGGCAGGAGCTGCTCGATCTCCAGGTTGCCGAAGTGAAGTGCGATCACATCGATGGGCTGCGTGGCGACAAGGGCGTCGATCCTGTCCGCGAGGGTCCCGGCCGCCAGGAGCAGCCTTGACGGCGACCAGATGGCGTCGAGATCCCGGTCGTAGGGAATACCTGTCGATCCGATCCGCTCCACGTGGGCGCCCACGCGGCGCAGCGCGGCGGTGAGCACGTCGAGGTAGGGTGGCAGGCTTCCGCCGTCGGTACCTTCGCTGAGGGGGCCGACGAGGAGGATCCGAGTCATGGCCGCCGCCCCGAGGCGAGTAGCCGGCGGTAAACGGCGAGGGTGTGCTCGCCGTTGATGGTCCAGCGCATGTGCGCCGGAAGCCAACCGCCGGATGGTGCCGCGCCTGATCGAGGACGTGCGAGCTGAGCGAGCACATCATCGTAGTTGTGGTAGGTAGCCCCGCCGCCGGCTGCAAGGAGTTCCGGGGCGACCCCAAGATGATCGGGCAGCAGGGCCGGGGTGCCAGAAGCCAGCGCCTCGGCGATCGCCAATCCGTATCCCTCCCAGCGACTGGTGGACAGAAGCCAGTCCGCACGCCGGTACAGGGCGGGAAGATCGTCATCCGAGAGGTCCTGCACGATCCGGACGTGGGGATGATCGGGCAGTGTTACCGGGTAGTGAACCTGGCCGTGGCCGAGGACGACGAGCATCGAGGCCCGTCCGGCGAGGCGGGGGGCGAGAGCCTCCAGCCGGTCCCACCCCTTCATCGTGGTGGCCTTGCCGACCCAGATCAGCCTGACGGGTGTAGGCCGGTCGGCCGGCGCAGTCCAGGCCGCGAGCAATGGATCGTCGATCATCGCGGCTGGCAACGGCCGGCGGGCGGTGACTTGCCCGGTCCGATCGACGGTGACCACGAAGCCGCCTGTCACCGGTCCGGGGTCGGGCCGAGGATGGTAGCGGGCGGTGTCGACGCCGTTGGCGACGACCTCAGGGGTGACACCGTAGGCCGCGTGGAGGTCGGCGGCGGCGAAGTCGCTGACCGCGAGGACCGCGTCGGCGTGGTCGAGTAGCTGCTGCTCGCCCGCGGCTAGGATCGGGGCATTCATGGTGGCGGCGCTGAGGTCTCCGCGCACCACCACCGGCGCCCGGCGGGCCGGGGTCTGGGCGTAGTCGAGCAGCTCGAACTCCCAGGTGGAGCACTCGACGATGTCGGGGTCGAGCCGATTCACAGCGGCGGTGACAGCCCGACTGTGCGCGGCCAGCGCCTTGGGGTCGTACCCAGTGCGGGGCAGGGTGACGACATCAATCGTGCCGCCACCCGCTGTCACGGCGTGGGCGGGCAGAGGGTGCGGTGTCTCCTGTGTGATCAGCGTGATGTGGTGTCCATGGGTAGCGAGCGCGTGGGCGAGCTGCCGGTAGACCGTGCAGATCCCGCCACGGGTCACCGCATGAAGATCACGGTGCACGCAGACGACATGCATGAAGGAACTCCCAACCGGGGCACGAGCAGGGGGGACAGGGTCCGCAGAACGCGGACCGTTTCAGAGCCGAGCGGCGATTTCGCGGCTGACCTCGACAGCGAATGGGCCGAGGCGGTTGAGACGCGCGGCGATGGCCGGGTGGCTGTCGGCCTCGTCGCAGTGGATCCGGATCTCCCGGGCGAGCAGGAGCGCGACGTTGAGCCAGAAGGCGTCGTCGTCGGGGCCGTCGGCGATGCGGGCTTGAAGGTCCGGATCGTCCGAGAGGATGATCCACAGCAGGGCGTGGTCGTAGCGGGGAAGGTAGAGCCCGGCGTATTCCCAGTCGAGCACTGCCGGGCTGTCGGTATCGGTGAGCAGAACGTTGGTGGGCAGCAGATCCCCGTGGGCAAAGCGCCACCGGGCATGCGCTGCAACCCGCTCATACAGGCGCAGTAGTGCTGCGACGGTGTCGGCGCCGAGCACGCCGTGCCCTTGCGGTCCGTAGCGGATGATTCGTTGCGGGTAGTCGATGGCGGGCGTGAAGGCGGCTGGTGCCGTCCAGCTCCCCAGCGCGGTCGCAACGCCGAGGAGGGCATCAGTGGCCGGTGCGGATAGCAGCGTGTCTGGGTAGCGATGACGGGCCGCAGCCTGACCGGAAAGCCGCTCCATAAGCAGCAGCCCAGATGCGGGCGGCGCCAGCATCGCCGGGGTGCGCACCGGCGGCGGCGTGGCGGTGAATGCCTCATAGGTGGCGGTCTCGCTAGAGAACCGTTCCCGCCACAGTCGCGCGTGGTCAGTGAGCACTTTCAGGACGGCAGGCTGGCCCCGGTAGGTACCGGCGAGCAGGATCGCCTTCCCGGTGACCGCCAGCGTCTGCCGTGGGTGGAAGTCCGGGTAGTGCTGCCGTGCCTGTCGCGCCTGGTCGACGTTCAGGCCGCTGTCCTCCCACTGCGAGGGTGCGTCGGTGCTCATCAGGATCGAGCCTCTCCGGGGGCTCCCTGTCGGGCTGAACGCGCTGGTGTGCCGTTCACGTAGCTGCGGATGCGGCTACGGACCTCCCCATCGTCGAGCAGGCCCCGCAAACCGAGGTGAATGGCGGTGACGGTCTGCTCGTAGTAGTAGTGGCCGACCGGACCGCCGACGGCCATCCGCTCTCCAATCGCGGCGTACATCGCATCCACCCAGGCGCGTCCGGTGGCTGCTGGGCTTCCAGGTGGTACCGGCCAGCGCGCCCAGACCGTCCGGGCACCGTCAGCAAACGCGCGGGCACTGGTCACGGCAGCATCGCGGTCAGCGGCGTTGCTGGCCCACGTGGTCATCGCCGCATCGCTGGGAATCCGGTGGTAGATCGCGGTTGTGGTGTTGACATGGATACCCCGCCAGCCCCGCCCGACAGCAAGGTCGAGCCAGAATCTCCAGTCCTCCTGTACGCGGACGGTCTCGTCGAAGCGCACCCCGGACTCAAATGGGTGCCGGCACACGGCCGCATGAATGGGAAGCATGTTTGACACCAACAACGCTTGCGGGTCGTAAGGCTGGTCGAAGCGGACCCCGGCGCCCGAGGCGACCGCGAGTGGGGCAGTGAGCAGGCTCAGGCGCCGGTCCGCCACCAGGCAGGTGGCGTGGGCGACTTGGACACCCGCTGCCTCCCCAGCCGCAACCACCACCCGTAGATGGTCAGGCAACCACAAGTCGTCGTCGTCGAGGAACGCCACCCACCGTCCACGGGCAACCTCCAGCGCGACGTTACGGGCTGCCGGCAGGCCCCGATTTGCGGCCAGGGTCAGCAGGCGCACCGTCAAGCGCCCCTTACCCCCGGCGCGTTCGAGGATGTCCGTGAAGGCGTCGGTCACCGCGACGACGTCGGTGACATCGGTACCAGCGTCGTTTACGACGACCATCTCCACGGTGTCCTCGGCGAGCAACGTCTGCGCGGAGACGCTGGCCAGCGCGCTCCGCAAGACGTCCGGCCGGTTGAACGTCGGCACGATCACGCTGACTAGCGGAGTTGTCATCACGCACCGCCAGCTAGGTAGGCCAGCAGCGGGCTCGGGTCGCCATCATGCGCCCATGTAAGAACAGGCGCCTGGCAGGCGAGTGCGGTCAGGAGCGCAGCGGCGTCAGTGGCAAGCTCCGCAGCCGAACGGGCGGTCAGGTCTGGCGCGTACCGGGGAGTGAACCCCACCCCAGCATGCCAGTCGGTACGCAAATGCGTCCGCAGCGTGGCGACCGGATCGGAGGCTGCGGTGGGAACGTGATCGGGATGGTCGCTGTGTCGGGCCAGAACGATGACCGGACGGACGTTGTCGTTGAGGGTGACGAAACGAGGACTGGTCTGGCCGAGGCGGCGATAGCTGTAGAGCACCGCCGCGTCGGAGTCCCGTCGCTGCCCCTCAGTAAGCGTGGTCACCTCGTCGAGCGTGACGCCCTGACGGTCGATGGGCTCAGGCAGCCGGTCGGCGAGCCGTGCCCAGGTGTCCACTCGCACGGAGATCACCGCTGGCATACCTACCACGACGAGCCTGGCTGCCGGGTCGCCACTGCGGGTGGACCCGTCGACCAGGTAGGCGATCAAATGGTCGTTGGAGACAAGCTGCCACCCGCGCAGCAGCAGCTGAACCGCAAGCTCGGTCTTACCTGCCCGCTCCTCACCCGCAACGACCAGCAGGGTGCGACTGCCCCGACGGTCCGAGGGACTCAGTACTGCTGAGGCGTGCAGCATTGCGTGAGAGTGGAGTTCACACGCCTCCAGAAACACTTCACGGAGCCTCTTCCGTAGCGAAACCTGAAGGTCAAATTGATTTTCGGTCCGGATCATCAGCACTCGACGCTCGTGATCGAGACGGGACCATACGCCGAACTCATCGACCACTCCTCCCCGTCCAGGGCTACCGAGGGCGGCGTCGAACCGCCACGTTGGCTCGGTTCCAACAGAGCGTTGTTCCTGAGGGTAGAACTCATCTAGATAGGCTAGGGTTGACCTCCCTTGCGCTGTGTCTGGAACCTCGACTTGAACGGTTTGCGTAGGCGTCAGCATGTAGCACAAATGCACGGATTCACTCATTCCACACTCTCCGTCGACTAGACTTTCAATAAACACATAATGCGGAATCTCTAGAGCCGAAAAATCAATCAAAGATGGTCTACACCGAGCCGGCAAGGACGGAGATCCTTACAAAGAAGCAGCCATAGGATTCTCTAACTACAGAACTGACGAACGGTCAGCGCCTCGAAAGCGAGAGGCTATCCCCGCGCCGCCACCTTTACGGCAATATCCCGGTTGGATATCAGATGCCGGCCTCAGGTGCTTCGGCCTGTACCAACAGTAACACATGTCCTAGGACATATCCACACCCTAGGACATGTGGATTTAAGCCGAGGCGGAGGATATGCTCTAGGGCATGTCGCCGACCGATCGCCACACCTACCAGCGGATCGCGGCGATCTTGCGCGAGGAGATCGAGTCCGGGGCCTACCAGCCCGGCGACCGGCTGCCGCCGCAGCGAACCCTGCAGGCCCGATTCGGTGTTGCCTCCGAGACGCTGCGGCGCGCGATGGACCAACTTCAAGCGGACGGGCTCATCGTCGCTCGCGGGCAGGCCGGGACATACGTCCAGGAGCGCCCATCGGTTCGGCGGGTTAACACCGAGTTCCACCGCCGCGTCCGGCCGGCCTCCGGTGAGTCGACGTCCCCGTTCGCTCGCTCCGTGGCCGCGACCGGCGGTCGCGCGTCCTGGGATCACACATCCGTCCGCGAGACGGCGGACGAGATCGTGGCTGCGCGGCTGGGTATCGAGGCTGGCGACTCCGTGATGGTGACGCGCTACCTGTACCGCTACGACGGCACGCCGATCCAGACCGCGATCTCCTGGGAGCCGCTGGCCCTTACCGAAGGCACCCCGATCGAGCTCCCCGAAGACGGCGCCGCCGTAGGCGTGGTGGCGCGGTTCGATCTGATCGACTTGCACATCGATTCCGTCGCCGAGGAGCTGACCGCCAGGCCGCCGACGGCCGACGAGGTGGAAGCGCTCGAACTCCCGCCCGGGGTGTCGGTCATGCGGCAGCAGCGGACCTACTACGTGGGCGACCGGCCCGTGGAGACGGCCGACATCGTCATGGCAGGGCATCGCACCGTGCTGGCGTACCGCCTCGCGGTCACCTGACGGGTGATCACTCCGTCCCCCAGGTCAGTGTCGCCAGTTGGCAGGAACGTAACGCGACCGCGCGGGAGCCCGGGTATCCAACACCGCAAACCAGCGTGTGATGCGCCGCCCTCCGGGCTGGTGGGGTCGGCGTCCTGGCAGTCCCCCTGAGCAGTAGCCCCGGGCAGCCACGATCGAGGATCGATCTCCTCCTGCTGGCTTTGCAAGTGAGAACGGGGACCAGATGTAGGTGAGAACGGGGACCATTCGATCTTCGGGTCAAGATCGAATGTAGGTGAGTTTGGGGACC
>NZ_KB891119.1 GCF_000373365.1 Parafrankia discariae | reverse complement strand
GGCATCAAACCAGGGCAGAGCGCGGCGTCGGCTTCGGACGTCAATTTCCGACGGATGCGACCTTCCATCTTCTGGGAATTAGGATTCAAGCAATCCAGCCTTCGCCATATCACGCGGGTTCCGCGGTGCGCCGCCTCCAACGCCTGAGCACGGCCACCGCTTCAATGGCATGCTGCTGTCCCCTTCACCTTTCGGATCCAGGTAAGCCATCGAACCCAGGAACCTCCCTCCGAGTTCCTCCCGGCTGAGCCGGGGATACAACCAGGCGCCTCATGGCGCACTGCCACCGGTCTCCCACCTGCCGGGCGTCGGGTAGGACACGGCGGATCCCTTCGGCGTAGGCNCCNGAGCCNTCCCGGCAGACGACCTNNACNCCNGGATGNGCNCGCAGCCAGGCCGCCAGGACGTCAGCGCCACGGCCGGGCAGGACGTCGACGCGGCGGCGGGTCTCGACGTCGATGAGGATCGTGGCGTAGCGGTGACGGCGGCGCAGCGCGAAGTCATCGACCCCCAGGACCCGCGGGACCTCGGGCGGCGGCACGGGGAGACGGAGCAGGCAGCGCAGCGCGGTGTCCCGTGACAGCCGCACCGACAACGCGCCCAGGACCCGGGCCCCGCCGCGGCCCGCGAGTTCCCGGACCACCGCGCCGACCTGGGCCGCCAGCCGGACGGTGCGCCGCTGGTAACGCTCCACCACACCCGGGACCTGCTCCCGAAACGTCCGCAGACAGCCCCGCGTCGGGCACACGAGCCGACGGACCCGCACACCCAGCAGCACCCGGCGTGCATCCAGCGCCACATCCACCGGTGTCCGCACGTGATAGCTGTGCACCCGCGCCGTCAACGCGCCGCAGCGGGGGCACGCGACCGGCCGGTCCGGAGTCCGCGCCGTGACCCGGATCCGGTCACCCTCGTCCGCCACGTCCTCCACGACCAACGGCGCCAACCCTGCGAACACCACCGCCACCAGGCCATCCACACCAACCATGACGGATAGTGACATAGAGTGCCACGTCAGCTACCACCGGATGTGCGGCAGAGCCGTTACTTTTACAGGCCCCAGCGCGAGTACTCCCGTAGCAGCGAGAAGACCTGGGTCTTCGGCGCCCTGCGCATCCGCGACGGCACCGAGATCACCTACTGCGCCCCGGCTCGCAACAGCGACGGCTGGATCAGGCTGCTCACCGAGGTCATCCACGCCAACCCCCGCGGCCCGATCCGGATCGTCACCGACAACCTGACCACCCACACCAGCGGGAAAGTCCGCGAGTGGCTGACCCACCACCCACGCATCCAACAGGTATTCATCCCGAAGAAGGCCTGCTGGCTCAACCTGGCCGAAGGCTGGTGGCGACTCCTACGCCGGGCCGCGTTCGCCGGCCAGACCTTCGCCGATCCCGACGAGATCACCCACGCCGTCGAGGTGGCCACCACCCAGCTCAACGCCCACGCGAAACCCTGGATCTGTGGACGCCCGTCCCCACCCACCCGCAGACCCCGCCGCCAGTTCGTCTACCGCCTTTAAGGAACGTTGCACTAGCAGGGTTTTTGCCTCCGAACCTGATCTCGGAATGATCGTCGGCATGTCTACACCGTGGGCCGACAGCGAGGGCTCCACGGCCTGACCGTCGAGTTCGGCGACGCGGGCAACGTGCTTACAGCGATGCCAGAGATCACTGAAAACGTCTCACCGACTACACACTGCGATCTCTGGCGGGGCATCCCGGCGGTACCACTGCCCCAGACGACTGCCTGTGGGGCTCCGGAACTGGGCCTGAGTCAAGGGGCCCTGGCTCGGCTGTTCATGTGCGTCGAGCTGCTGAGGGTGACCCGCACCTTCGGCGATCATCCGGACCTTGCCGGACTGCTTGCCCGCGAGGCTGACCGGCTCGTCATCGAATTGTCAGCGGCGAAGTAGCGCGCCTCACATGGCGTCAGGACCGCCAGACTGGTGCGAGGCGATCCTCGCCCTCTAATCCGGACCCAACGTCGACCCAGGTAGCCCGATCGCCTTGCCAGACTGCCACCGACGCCCAACCGAAAGGCTGATCGATAATATCAGGCGGATGCACACCGTTCGGATTCATGGGCGCCGGAAGAAGGGGAGGATCCACGAATTTCCGGAGTCTCAAAATTTCGAACTATATGAAGCCCTGAAGTCCATTTAAAAATGTCCAGAAAAGGCCATCCGATGTGGGCCGTCAGGGACTCGAACCCTGAACTCGCCGGTTAAAAGCCGGCTGCTCTGCCAATTGAGCTAACGGCCCTGCGAGAGTCATGATACCGAACTGTGTGGCCTGGAGTGCCGGCTGGCTGTCGGAGCCCGCGTGTGGGGTGCGTGTCGCACGGCGGCCGGGGCGGACGGGGCGGCGTGGGTTAGTCGGTCGTGGTGTGGTGTCGGGGGTAGGGCGCTGTTGCATCGGCGATGTCCACCTTCGCGTAGCCGCCGATCAGTCATGATCAGAGGATGCGTCGACGTCGTGTCCGTCCACCGGTTCCGACGTCGGAGTTCGCCGGGTTCCGCTTCCCTCCCGAGGTGATCGTCCTGGCGGTGCGGTGGTACCTGCGCTACGCCTTGTCCTACCGGGATGTGGAGGAGCTGCTTGCCGAGCGCGGCCTGGTCGTTGATCAAGTGACCGTCTACCGGTGGGTGCGCCGGTTCACTCCGCTGCTGATCGACGCGGCCCGGCCATGCCGGCACACACCGAGTGATCGTTGGTTCGTCGACGAGACGTATGTGAAGGTCGCCGGACGATGGGCCTATCTGTACCGGGCCGTCGACCAGTTCGGCCAGGTCATCGACGTGCTGGCCTCCGAGAAGCGGGATCTCGCCGCGGCCCGCCGGTTCTTTACCCGNGCNCTGTCCCACGGCCGGCGGCCCGTCGAGGTGACCACCGACCGGGCCGCCTCCTACCCACGAGTCCTCGACGAACAGCTCCCCGCCGCTCATCACGTCGACGACCAGTACGCGAACAATCCGATCGAGGCCGACCACGGCCGGTTCAAGACACGACTACAGCCGATGCGCGGCCTGAAAGGCCTCCGCTCCGCACAGATCATCGGCTCCGGGCACGCGTTCGTGCAGAACATCCGCCGCGGCCACTACGAACTGGGCGTCGATGCCGACCCCCGGAACCGGCTGACGGCTGCCTTCACCGAGCTCACCCTGGCCATCTGACCGCCCGCCCGAGACGGCTCCACCACGCCCCGCCTCCGCCCAATGCAACAGCGCCCCCGGTCCGGATCGGCGCGGGACAGGGAGAGCCGACTGCGGGCGGGCTGCGGGTCGTGGGGCAGGGCACTGTGCCCCGGCCAATCGGGCCCGATAGGGTGGGAGGCGGTGCGCCGGGAAGTCTGGTCGGCATGAAGATGCGTCTGGTCTGTGTGCGTTGTGTGACCGGTTCGAGGTGGTCATGGGACGCGCGGAGGGATGCCGCATGCGATTGGATTTCTCGAAGGGATGTGGATGTCCGCCGCACCGTCTGGTACCCCGACGCCGGAAGGCCCGGGTCGGTCCGGTGCTCTTCCCGCCCGGCTCCTGACGCGGCCGGGCTGGTCCCGTGCTCGGCAGGTCACCGGCGTGCTGCGTAGCGAGACGGTGGGTGGCCTGTTGCTGCTGGCTGGCGCGGTGGTGGCGCTGGTCTGGGCGAACTCGCCCTGGCGTGCGGCGTACGCGACGCTGACCGGCGCCCACGTCGGGCCGGAGGCGTTGCATCTGCGCTTGAACCTGGCGCACTGGGCGTCCGACGGCCTGCTCGCGATCTTCTTCTTCGTGGTGGGCCTCGAACTGAAACGCGAGTTCGTCCTGGGGGATCTGAGATCACCCAGCCGCGCGGCCCTGCCGATCGTCGCGGCGGTCGGCGGGATGGCGATGCCCGCCCTGATCTACACCCTGGTCAACAGCCTGTCCGCGGACGGGGCACCTGAAGGCTGGGCGGTGCCGACGGCGACGGACATCGCGTTCGCGGTCGCCGTGCTGGCCATCATCAGCACCCATCTGCCGGTCGCGCTTCGTTCGTTCCTGCTGACCTTGGCCGTCGTCGACGACCTCCTCGCCATCACGATCATCGCGGTGTTCTTCACCGACTCGCTCAGCCCGGCGCCGCTGGCCGGCTCGGTCGCGACGATCGTCCTATTCACACTCCTGGTGAACCGGGGTGCCGGCCGCTGGTGGCTGCTGCTGCCGCTCGCCGTCGTCGCGTGGGCGCTCATGCACGCCTCGGGGGTGCACGCGACCATCGCCGGGGTGCTGATGGGATTCGCGGTACCCGCCCGCCCGGAGCCAGGGGCACACGTCGGGATGTCGGAGCGGTTCGAGCATCGCTGGCGTCCGGTGTCCGCCGGCATCGCCGTGCCGATCTTCGCGTTGATGGCGGCCGGTGTGTCGCTGGGTGACGGCGGGATCGGCGCGGCGTTGCGTGACCCCGCGGGCCTGGGTGTGGCCCTGGGTCTCGTGGTCGGCAAGCTGGTCGGGGTCCTGGGCTCCACGTTCCTGCTGGCCCGGTTCACCCGGGCCGAGCTGGATCAGAGCCTGGCCTGGTGGGACGTCCTCGGTGTCGCCCTGCTGGCCGGTGTCGGTTTCACGGTCTCGTTGCTCATCGGTGAGCTGGCGTTCGGTGACGGGACCGAGCGCGACGACCATGCCAAGGCGGCGATCCTCCTTGGATCCCTGGTCTCCGCGCTGCTCGCGGCAGTGGTCCTCCGAACCCGTAACCGCGTGTACCGCAGGATCGAGGAAGAAGAAACGATCGACCGGGACGCCGACCAGGGCTCTTGCGAGAACGCGTCATGACCTTGATGGCGTTGGATGTCGGGTTCAGGTGGAGTGGCGGGTTTGTCATGGGAAGCCGTGGAGGTTGAGTGCGGCGGTCGCGGTGACGTGGTCGAGGCGGCCTTCGGGGATGTAGCGGTAGCCCGCGGCGCGGATCGCGGTGATCACGGCGCCTCGGAAGATCGCGAGGGCTGCGGGGGCCCGGCCGGTCCTGCTGGTGGAGGCGTCCTCACCGAAGGTGACGTCGCGGACGTAGTGCTGGCGGTCCTCGATGTGCCAGTGCTGGCGGGCGAACGTCGCGAGCAGCGCGGCCCCTGCCTGCTCGAAGGTGAGGCTGGTGATCCCGTAGGCGGTCTCGCGGGTCGCCGGCCTGCCTTTCACCCGGCGCCAGCGGTGGATGCGGATCGCCTGGGCCGCGTGCGGGAAGTCGAGGTGGGCGACGGTGGCGGCCTTGATGCCGCGGGTCTCGTCGCGGCCGTGGCCATGGTCGCGGGTGGTGGCGCCGGTCGGGATATGTCGGCCCAGGGCAGGCCGGCCAGGAACGCCCACATCGTCGGCTGATTTTTCTTGATCACGGCAAGGTAGTGGGCGTTCTTCGCGGTGACCAGCCAGTCGAGGTTGGCGCGCACGGTGTGGAGGGCATCGGCCGTGACCAGCACGTTCGTCAGGTCAAGGGGCCGTAGCAGCCGGCGGAACACCGTGGTCTCGTTGGTCTTGGCGTCGACCTCGACCTGACCGAGCAGCCGCCCGTCGCCGTGGCTGACCGCGCCGACGAGGTGCACCCGGCTGCCGTCGGCGCGTTTCGCGTGCCGGCTGGTTTTGCCGTCGACCGCGACCGCCGACTCCACCGCCACGCGTTCCCGGGTAGCCACATCCGCCTGGGCGGCGGGTTCCTGCTGCCCGCAGGCTTCCTCCTCGGCTGGCGGGTTCGGGTCGAGCGGTGGGTCGAGCAGGGCCACGGCGAGTTCCCCGTCATCCACGGCCGCAAGGAACCGGTGGATCGTCGCGGCGCTCGGCAGCCGGTAGCCGTCGAACGGGTCCCACGGCAGGCGCAGCCGCGCGCGTTCCTCGTCACTGGTCCGCCTCAGCCACCCGCGGACCGCCGACACCCGGTCGTGGCCCGCCGCCGTCAGCGAGCACAGCCACACCGCGGCCAGGCACCGCAACGGGTAGACCAGCCCGCGAGGCGACCGCTGGTCGGTCACCAGATCGAGCCGTTCCCAGATTTCCGCACGCGACACGTCGCCGGCTCCCACCACACCGGCCGCGGCGCGCGACAATGCGCCCACAGGCACGCCGCACTCCAGACCACGAGGACATAAGACATCTCCGTGATCTACAAGTGGCGTGCCTGTCCCTTTGCCCGCGACACGTGGTCCAGCCGTGCCCGCGCTCCCACACACCGCCCTCTACCAGGACCGATCAGCCGAGCCTGACAGAGCGGGCCGATCCCATCAAATCGCGTCCTTGCAAGAGCCCTGGGACGCCGACGGCATCCCCGACGCGTTCCAGGAACCCGCCACCGAGGATGCCATTGCCCATCCCACCGATACCCCTCACAAAAAATGACAAGCGGCAGCAGTCGCCTTTCTGATCACCACGAACGATGTCCTGACCAACTTCCCCGCCGACGACCTGCACTGCGGATTGAACGACTACCTCACCAAGATCCAGACCGACTTCGCGTTCGGAGAAATGTCGGTCCTGCAGGAGGTCGCCAAGCCGAAGAAGAAGCCAAGCAGAAGCCCGAGCCGTCATCCAGATCGGTACCGGCGAGCCTGAGGTGTGCAGGACCAGACACGGCAACGGGCTCCGCCTGCGCGATCTGATCTGCTACCGGGGTCGTACTCACTCGGGAACGCTCCCGAGAGATCCGACATCTTCACATGATCCGGGATCAAACCGCTGGTGTTCGTCTCCGACATTCTCGTAGGCCTCCGCCCGGGAGATACTCGGCCTGCTAATCGCTGAGGAACGCGGCCTCTAAATCGTCGCCGGCATGGCTCGCGCCGGTCTGTGTCGAAAAATCGGGAGGCCTTACGCCTGACGGCGTAAGATCTTTTGTCGCATCGGGCCCGATTAGCGAGCATTGAGTGTCGGGAAATATTCGAGTTCGAATTGAAGTGGTCGATTTTAAAACTATGTAGGTCGGAAATTTTTTGATCATGCTGGAATTGGATCGCAGGATTCGAGCTGGTTAAAACTCGGTTGTTCTCTGTAGATTGACCTGCCGAAAAAGTCGTCCGTGCTGGTCCGTCGTCCAATCTGTGCCGTGATGATCAGGTGGGTGTACGGCGTGACATCGGCACCGTTGGGTGCCGTGTAGCGCGCCCATCCCGGTCATCGCGACTGATATAAGGATCCGTCGTGATGACGTCAGCGTCGATGGATGGTGGTGAGGGCCGCCATGACCGCAGCCCCAACCGTGGCTGTCATCCGGTGGCTGTCGTCGGGGCCCCGGGTGTCGACGTACGACGGCGTCGCCGTGCATTTCCGCTGGTAGGCGGCCTGCTTGTGCGAGCGGGGATGACGATCGTGGGTCCGGGGATGGTGGGCTGGCGGTTCGGGTTGTGCCCGGTTCTGTCCACCGTCGTATGCAGACAAGACAGAAGCCACCGGCGCGCCGGTGGCTTCCTTGGTCTCATCTTGATCTCTCAGTTGCCCTGCTTCCCGTCAGCGCGGGCGCGGTCCGGCACGGCAGGTGGGTTGCTACCTCATCCGACGGTCCGCGTGGATCGGGCACATCGTCAGGGTCGGCTGTCGACGCGGAGCGAGCAGGTAGCGGTAGATGCTCGGGGCGGGAGACGGCTCATACTCTACGATCAGCCTCCATTTGCCGGCCGCAGTGGACGCGGGCGCTCCCGATTACGCTCCATCAGCCTTCTGGCTGAGGGTGATGTTCGGTCGCCCTACCTGCCAAGCTGGTTCGAGGCAGAGGATGTCTGTTAACCAGTGACGAGGGCGGGTTGGGAGCTTGATCTAGATGGATGCGGGGCTGACAGCGGCTCGCTGGCCGGTTGACGATGGTNGGGTGAGCGAGGACGAGACGCAGCGCCGGCGGCCGGATCCGGAGGTGCCCGCGAAGGCACGGCGCCGGCAGTTCTCTCCGGGCTACAAGATGCGGATCCTGGCGGAGTACGAGGCGGCGACC